>NZ_DATEMB010000061.1:0-107179 GCF_035276005.1 Rhizorhapis sp. | reverse complement strand
CCTCGAAGGCCGCTTCAAGAGGCGGTTTCGTTCCATCCAGTTCAACAATGCTATGGGTATTGGCCAAGCCATCGTTCCAAACAGAATTGTGACCTGTGAACTTCCACTCAACCGCAAGAGTTCCTCGTCCTTTGAAGATGTCCTGCTCACCAAACGCCCAATTTTTTGCACAAAGGGAGAACTCTACAGCAGCAACATACGCGGTGATCTGTGTGTTTCCCATATCTAGGCCATTTTTCTGAATTTCGTTTAAAACGACCTTTTCCATTATGGAGTTCATCATTGCAGGGACTGGCGGCGCAATATCACTCCACACGAGTTTGCCGTTAGGAGCGCAGAGGAACCCCGCCTTTTTCCGTCCGATGACGGAAAAAGGGGTATAGTTATATATCACCTTAACCTGAGCATCGGTCCGATGCTGCCCCCAAGAGGCTTGCGGGTAACCGAAAAGCCCCAACCCCAAGCTGACAGCGAATAGAGCGCCTGCAGCCTTACTCTTACTCAATTGTCCTGCCCGGCATTTTCAGCTTTCGTGGCAGCGACGGGTTGAGAAGTTGGCGAAATCGATGAGTCAGTAGCGGGCACTGGCACGTTCCCCGCGCCAGACGAATCCATCGCCTGCCGGACGAATATGGCCTTGCTAATCTTCTCAAACGCATCAGTATAAGCGGCAGCGTCAGTTATCGGCTCTTCATCGGCCGATCGCTGACCGTAAATTCCACCCTTCGTAACCGCCATTACAAAGCTTAAACGAATTCGTGAAACATTCTCGCTGACTGACTCAATAAAGGCCGAAACCACAGGAGAACGCTTCTTGTTACCGAAACCCCAAAGTATGTTATACGTTAATTTTCCCTTCGAAGAACCCTGCCCCGTGATTAGGCCAGTATCCTTGTCGGCTGATAAAATTCGATAGCCCTCATCTTGCAACACACTCATGACTGCTGGAAAACTCACATCCTTTCCAACCTCAAAATCTTTTGATTGGATTTGCTGAAGTTCCAGTCCAGATAATTTCGGCTTCTTGGCAGCCTCGACAGGCGCAGAAAAAGCCATGCACCCCATCATCAGTGCCGCTGAAAAAATCCTCTTCATGATAACCCCCTATTAAATCTAGAACGAACTGGTTCTCGATTTGAAATCCGCGACCTTTTTATCAGGCCCGAACTTGATGATCATTGTCATGTTGCGCGACGATGAACTGGCATTGCTTTTTCGCTTGCCGAAACCCAGACCCGCACCACCTCCGACATCGCTTCCGCCCCCTCCAAGCAGCATTCCAATAGAGAACCCCGAACTGCTATCGGACGTGACCGTCGCGTTACGTTCATACACCCATACTTCCCGACCCGCGCCGTCAAGGGTCGTAATATTAGGCGCGCCGAAAGTTTCCAGAACCTGCGCCTGAGTCGTCTCACCAACTTTCAATGTCATTTGCACCATGCCGTGGGTAAGGGCGTTTGGCGCATCGCCAGCGAATGCAGGCACGCTGGCGCAGACCGCGAGCATAGCAATTATACATTTGAACATTGAATTCCCCCTGCGAAATCAGTCAACTGGTCCGCTGATGTCCAAAATAACGAATGATGCAAATTAGAAAAGCAGAATTTCACTCTTGAGGGAAAGACTATATGACAGCCCTCAGCCCAACGCCTTCTTCAGCAATTCATTAACCACCTTCGGATTGGCCTTGCCGCCCATGGCCTTCATTGTCTGTCCGACGAAGAAGCCGAACAGCGCTTCCTTGCCACCGCGATATTGTTCGACTTTGTCGGCATTGGCCGACAGAACACCCGCAATCACTTCTTCGATCGCGCCAGTATCGCTCGTCTGTTTAAGGCCCTTTTCCTCGACGATCTTTTCCGGATTGTCGCCGGTCTCCAGCATGATCTCGAAAACCTGCTTGGCGAGCGTACCGGAAATGGTGCCATCCGCCACCAGCGCCAGCAGTTCGGCGCCCTGCTGCGGGCTGACGGGGCTGTCCTCCAGCGTCTTGCCGAGGCGGTTGAGCGCTCCGAACAGTTCGGAGAGCAGCCAGTTGGCGGAGGCTTTCGCGACCTCCGCCTCGCTCTTCTTCTGAATGCGCGCGCCTTCTGCCAGCAGCGCCTCGAACCAGCGGGCAGTTTCAGCCTCGGCGGTCAGAACGGCTGCATTATAGGAGGAGAGGCCGAGTTCCGTTTCATAGCGGCGGCGCTTGGTGTCTGGAAGCTCCGGCAGCGACTTGCGGCATTCGGCGAGGAAATCCTCGTCCAGTTCCAGCGGCAGCAGGTCGGGATCGGGGAAGTAGCGATAGTCATGCGCGTCTTCCTTCGACCGCATCGAGCGGGTTTCGCTTTTGTCGGGGTCGAACAGGCGCGTCTCCTGCACGATCTTTCCGCCCGATTCGAGCACGTCCACCTGCCGGTTGGCTTCATATTCAATAGCCTGCATGACGAAGCGCACGGAGTTGACGTTCTTCGTCTCCGTACGGGTCCCAAAGGGCTCGCCGGGCTTGCGGACGGAGACGTTGACGTCCGCGCGCATGGACCCTTCCTCCATATTGCCGTCGCACGAGCCCACATAACGCAGGATGGTGCGGAGCTTGCGAAGATAGGCCCCCGCTTCGACCGGAGAGCGCATATCGGGGCGGCTGACGATTTCCATCAGCGCCACGCCCGAGCGGTTGAGGTCCACATAAGAGCGCGTCGGGTGCTGGTCGTGCATCAGCTTGCCCGCATCCTGCTCAACATGGATACGCTCAATGCCGATGCGCTTGGTGGGGCTGTCCGGGTCCTTCTCGTCCAGCGTCACCTCGATCTCGCCCTCACCCACCAGGGGATGGTAAAGCTGGCTGATCTGGTAACCCTGCGGCAGGTCGGCGTAAAAATAATTCTTCCGGTCGAAGCGCGACCATTGGTTGATGACCGCATTGATCGCCATCCCGGTGCGCACCGCCTGGCGGATGCATTCCCGGTTGGGGACAGGCAGCATGCCCGGCATGGCGGCGTCGACTAGGCTCACCTGGGTATTAGGTTCGGCGCCGAAAGCAGTCGCGGCGCCGGAAAAGAGCTTCGCCTGGCTCGTCACCTGCGCATGCACCTCAAGGCCGATCACGACCTCCCACTCGCCGGTTGCGCCCTGGATTCGGTAGGTTGATTCAGTCATTAAATTTGCGTCCGGCTGATTTACGGTTTGCGGCTCGTATGACGGCCTCACCCTGTCCATTGATAAAAAATTCGACTGGACCGCCATTTTGAAGGCCCATGACCTTTCGTAAATCTGAATTCACGAATATCCTGCCCTGCTGATCCATGACCGTCGATTTTCGAAAACGCTTGATCATGCTTTCGACCTCAAAAACTCAGCCGTTGCAGCCATTTTTGAAGCGATGCTCCCACCATCCTTTCCAAGATGATCCATGATCTGGAAAAATCGCTGGTATTCTTGGTGAAGAATTTCTCGACGCTTAGATAATGTATAAAAAACGGCCGACCAGGCAAGCGCTGCCAAAGGAATTACAACTCCCGCCCATGCAATCCACTCTGCGGCGTTGGTCAAGCCCATCTCACCACCACTTGCCCGGCCGCGCCTCAAACCTCGCCCGTTCCTCGATCGCGAGGCCCGCGTTCAGCACGCCCTGCTCGTCAAGCGGCTTGCCGATGATCTGGAGGCCGAGCGGAAGGCCCTGCGCATCCAGACCGCCGGGCACCGACATCGCCGGAAGGCCTGCGAGCGAGGCGGGGACGGTGAAGACGTCGTTCAGATACATCGCCAGCGGATCGTCCTGCTTCTCGCCCAACGCAAAGGCGGCGCTCGGCGCGGTAGGGGTCAGCAGCAGGTCGCAGCTTTCCCAAGCCTTCTCGAAATCGCGGGCGATGAGGGCACGGACCTTTTGCGCCTGGGTATAGTAAGCGTCATAGAAGCCCGCGGAGAGCACATAGGTGCCGATCATGATGCGGCGCTTCACCTCCGCACCGAAACCGGCGGCGCGCGTGGCTGCGTACATGTCCTGCAGGCCCGCGCCTTCTGGAAGTTCACGCTGTCCGTAACGGACGCCGTCATAGCGGGCGAGGTTCGACGATGCCTCCGCAGGAGCGATGATATAATAGGTCGGCAGCGCATATTGCGTGTGCGGAAGGGAGACGTCGACAATCTCCGCACCTGCGTCCTTCAGGAAGGCGATGCCCTGCTGCCAAAGCGCCTCGATCTCGGCAGGCATGCCATCGACGCGATATTCCCTGGGAATGCCGACGCGCTTGCCAGAAAGATCGCTGGCAAGCCCCGCCTCCCATTGGGGCACGGGAAGGTCGAGCGACGTCGCATCGCGCGGGTCGAAACCGGCCATATTCTCCAGCATGATCGCGCAATCGCGCACGTCGCGCGCCATCGGTCCCGCCTGATCCAGCGAGCTGGCGAAGGCGACAATGCCCCAGCGGGAGCAGCGGCCATAGGTCGGCTTGATGCCGGAAATTCCAGCAAAAGCTGCGGGCTGCCGGATCGAGCCGCCGGTGTCCGTGCCCGTTGCAGCGGGGCAGAGGCGCGCCGAAATCGCCGCCGAGCTGCCCCCGGAGCTTCCGCCCGGCGCCAGGTCCGCATTACCGCCGTCCTTGCGCCGCCAGGGCGAGATGACATTGCCGAAATAGCTGGTCTCGTTGGACGAACCCATGGCGAACTGGTCCAGGTTCAGCTTGCCCAGCATCCCGGCCCCCGCCTCAAACAGATGGCGCGAGACGGTGGATTCATAGGTGGGCGTGAACCCCTCGAGAATGTGGCTGGCAGCGGTGGTCTGGACCCCCTGCGTGCAGAAGAGGTCCTTCATACCAATGGGGACGCCCGAAAGCGGCAGCAGCTTGCCCTCGCTCCGTGCCTTGTCGGCAGCGTCAGCGGCGGCGAGCGCATGGTCGGGCGTTTCGACAATGAAGGCGTTGAGCGCTTTGGCGGCCGCGACATTGGCGTTGAACGCCTCCGCCACTTCGCGTGCGGTGAAGTCGCCCTTGCGGAAGCCGTCGCGGATTTCCGCCACGGTGAGGTTGGTAAGTTCCGCCATTATTCGATCACCTTCGGCACCGCGAAAAAGCCATGCTCCGCCTGGGGCGCATTGGCGAGGACCTTCTCCCGCACATTGCCGTCGGTCACCACATCCTCGCGCAGGCGCAGCTTGTTGGGAATGACCGCAGTCATCGGCTCGACACCGCTGACGTTCACCTCCCCTAATTGCTCGACAAAGCCGAGAATCTTGTTGAGCTCAGGCGCCAGCGCCTCCACCTCTGCATCGCTGATCGCGAGACGGGCGAGGCTGGCGATTTTCTTGACGGTTGCATGATCGACAGACATAGGCAGCCGCTAGCACCCGCGCGGGGCGGCTTCAAGCGGCTTTGCTATTCAAATGGCTGTCCAGCAGGCTTCCCGTCAATGAACAACTGGCGACGTTCGACAGGCCGGATTTCCAGCTTCCCCTGCCTTATGGCTTCCGCAACGGTGCGCCGTTCCGTCTCGTTGGGATAGCGCCCCGGCGCTGTGACAGGCGAAACCGCCACTGGCATCATGCCCTGCCGTTCCTGCCATCTGCCCTGCACCGCATAGACGGGCCGGATCATGGGATCGCAATTCTGGCACGGAGTGTTGATCAGCACCGCGCTGTTTTCCCCCGGCCGGTAGAGCAGGACACAAGCCTCCGACGATCCACACATGTCACTGCCCGAAAGGCGAACCTTCAAATCCTCTGGCAGGGCCACCTTCTCCGGCAAGATGGTGAGCCGCCGGTCCAGGGTTTCGGCGGCCATCCGGCGCTGGTCCAGATTGACCGCATCCCAGCGATTTTTGACCTGCTGGATCTCCCTCGCCCGTTTTCTGACTTCGGCGCTGTTCCCGCTTGCGGCGAGATCCCGCACCGCCCGCTTGCCTGCCGGACCGAAATCGAACCACAGGGCGGCCCAGTCAAAGGTCTCGGGGCGTGTCCGCCCGTCGTTCAGCCGCGCCACCTGATCGCGCGCCGACAATGCGCCAAAGCTCAGCAGCGGCGTGGAAAGAGCGAAAGCCAGAAGGCAAAGAACAAAGACCAGGACAAGATTGGCGCGCCGGACGGGGCCAGCCCACTCCATCCGACGCCGCACGAGCGCCACCGCATAGGCAATGGCAAAGCCCATGGCGATTGCGGTAAACACAACCGCCCACAGCCGGTCGGGCGTCAGGCCATATTGATCGATCCGCAGGCCCGTCGACACCGCAGCGATCACCGCCAGCGGCAACAATGTTGCGCTGAGCGCCATCGCACCCCAGCGAAGCGCGGGCAGCTTTGCCTCATCCCCCGCCGAATCGCCGATCACCGCGTTGATCAGCAGGATCGCGGCTACAATCGTCGACAGCAATATAGGCGTGGTCGAACGCGTCGCATCCCATAGCGGCGCAAGTCCCGTAAAGGGCAAGGCCAACACGAACAGGAGCAACGCTGCACCCAGGATCGGGGCGAGCACGGACAGCACTGTCATCGCCACCCGCTGCAACAGCGCCAGCATGGGATCACGGTCCCGAAGCAGGCCCACCCCTGCACCCAGCGACGCGCCAAGAAGCCCGGCAATGAACCAGTCCTCACGAAGCGCATCCTTCAACAGCCCGATGCCGATAAGCTGGAACAACTCCGAAAGCAGCAGCGCCAGCAGCATGACGACGCCCGCAAAGGCCCAGGCGAGGCACCACAGGACGATGTTGGTCCAGGCCCGGTCATGCACCGCCGGATAGGGAAAGGCGGCGCGCCAGCCCGGCGCTCCAGCCGGTCTTTCCCGCCACACCTGAAACAGCGGCGCTGCAATCGCCACCGCTATGGCGGCGCAGAGCAGTCTCCAGCCATTGGCGGCATCCCAATCGTCAGGACCGCCATTCCAGTAGATGACCGATGCCACGACGATGCCCGCCACCAGTGCGAAAATAATGGTCGAAACCTCCTCCCGCCGCTCGAGCGTGAAGCCGAACACAGTCGCCGCAACCCCAATGAAAGTCGCCATCGCCAAGCGCAGACTGTCCGCCTGCGCCCCTGCCGTATCGCCCAGCCAGTGCACGAGGAGTCCCGCCGCCCCGCCGAGCAGGAAGAGAAGCCAGCTTCTGGCGGGCCAGTCCTGATGATCTGCTTGCGTTGCCATTCGTCCTCCCTGTCCACAAAGGCTATTTGAAGATCTTAATCGAGGCGCAATGCCGTCGTCCCTGCGCAGGCGGGGACGACGGCATTATTTTATCTATGCGCGGTCCGGCCAGTAGCTGCCCTCCCCCTCTTTCCTTCCAACCCTATTGCCAATCCGCTCATCTTGCATGCAGAAAACGCACTCGCGCTTGCGTGTCCCTTTCATTATGCTGCACTGCACCATCGGAGAGCCATTTGGCCCGCAAATTTCTTTATGTCGTTGCTATATTGACCATGCTGGCCGTGGCCGCCGCCTTTGTCTACCGGCTCTGGGGAGAGCAGTTGATGACGGCTGCCATGGTCCCGAGCACCAACTATGTGCCGCTAAAGCCCCTCCCCCAAAGCGCCTATGCGGCGCCCGCCATGTGGTATGCGCGGCCGGACATTCACGGAGAAAACCCCGCGCTCTGGATTCCTGCCGGCGTGCCGAACGGAAAAGTGGGGCCTGCGGCGATCTTCTTCATCCATCCCACCTCCTATCTTCAGCGGAACAGTTGGAACGCGCCCCTCGATGATGCCGAATCGGCCGACCGGGCGCGGCTGTTCATCCGCAGCCAGGCGAGCGCCTTCAATAGCTTGGGTGAAATATGGGCGCCGCGATACCGCCAGGCGACCTTCGGCGCCTTTCTGACCGGCAAGGCAGAGGCGAGGCGTGCGCTTGACGCGGCCTATGAGGATGTCGTCGCCGCCTTCAACCAGTTCCTTGCGCATAATCCCGGCCGGCCGCTGATCCTCGCGGCCCATAGCCAGGGTTCGCTGCACCTTGTCCGCCTTCTCAAGGAACGGGTCGCGGGCACCTCGATCGCGGATCGGATTGTCGCTGCCTATGTGGTCGGCTGGCCGGTTTCCGTTGAAAGCGACTTGCCCGCCCTTGGCCTACCCGCCTGCCACAGCAGGTCGCAGGCCCGCTGCATCTTAAGCTGGCAGAGCTTTGCGGAACCCGCCGACCCAAAGGCCATATGGGACGTCTATAATGAAAGCGTCGGCCTTACCGGAAAGACACGCAAAGGGACACGCATGCTTTGCGTGAACCCGCTCACCGGCGCACCCGACAGCGCGGCAGCGGCAAGCCGGAATCTCGGCACCCTGAAGCCTGACGAAGCAATGGCGGAGGCGACACTGGTCCGGGCGGCTGTTCCCGCCCGCTGCAACCGGGACGGCTTCCTTCTGGTCGGCGACCCGCCCGACCTTGGGCCCTATGTGCTGCCCGGCAATAATTACCATGTCTATGATTATGCCTTGTTCTGGGCCAATGTGCGCGCGGATGCGAGTGAAAGGCTGAAGACATTCCTGGCGCACTGATCACCACCGACAGGGCCGAGTTCAGGGCCGCGCTGCCCACGGGCGGGCGGCTGATCGGGCTTGATGTCGGCACGAAGACAATCGGCCTTGCCCTGTGCGATGCGGGCTGGTCGATCGCCAGCCCGGCGCACACCATTGCACGCAGCAAATTCAGCAAGGACAAGGCGGTCCTGGCACAGTTCATCGCGCAGCAACAGGTGAAGGGCATCGTCATCGGCCTGCCGTTCAACCTGGACGGCAGCGAATCTCCGCGAAGCCAGTCCAGCCGCGCCTTTGCGCGGAACATATCGGACCTTGACCTGCCGATCCTGCTCTGGGACGAGCGCTGGTCGACGCAGGCGGTGACACGGACCCTTATCGACGCAGACGCCAGCCGCGCCCGCCGCGGAGAATTGGTGGACAAGCTCGCCGCCAGCTACATCCTGCAAGGCGCGATCGATGCGCTCTGCGGTGGGTAATAATAGGCACCATCTTCGTCATCCTTATCTTCCGTCGTCCCTGTGCAGGCAGGGACCCCGCTTCTCTCTAACAAGACTGAGGAAAAAGCTGGGTCCCTGCCTGCGCGGGGACGACGGGTGTATATTGCTTAATGCGTGTTCGATGCCCCCTGTCCCCCTTTCCGCTCTTGAGCTTCCGCCCCGGCTGGAATAAGCGGGGCGGCAATGCAGTCCTCCCCGCCCTCAAAGACGAGCAAGTCCGGTCTTTCCGGCCGGGAGAATTTTCCGCATCGGCATTTGCTGGGGATGGAACATCTCCAGCCTTGGGAAATCCGCTTCCTCCTCGACGAAGCTGAAAATTGGGTCGCCCTCAACCGGCGGTCGGCCAAGCATGACGACCGGCTGGCTGGCCTCACCCAGATGAATGCCTTTTTCGAGAACAGCACCCGGACGCTGCTCTCCTTCGAAGTGGCGGGAAAAAGGCTGGGGGCGGACGTCGTCAATATGCACGCCGCCCAATCCAGCGTGAAGAAGGGCGAAACGCTGATCGACACGGCGGTGACGCTCAACGCCATGCGGGCCGACGTCATCGTCATCCGCCATCAAAGCTCGGGCGCGGTGCAGCTCATCGCCGACAAGGTGGACTGCCCCGTCCTGAACGCAGGCGACGGGCGGCACGAACATCCGACGCAGGCGCTGCTCGACGCTCTCACCATCCGCCGCCGCAAGGGCCGTATTGAAGGGCTGACCGTCGCCATTTGCGGCGATGTGCTTCACAGCCGCGTGGCGCGGTCGAATATCATCGGCCTTTCCACTCTGGGTGCGGAAGTGCGCGTCATTGCGCCGCCCACGCTGATGCCGGAGGCCATCGACCGGATGAGCGCCATCCCCTTCACGGATTTTGACGAAGGGCTGAAGGGCGCCGACGTGGTGATGATGCTGCGGCTTCAGAATGAACGGATGGACGGCGGCTTCATCCCCTCGCCGCGCGAATATCATATGCTCTACGGCCTGACGCCCGAGCGGCTGACGAAGGCAAAGCCAGATGCGCTGGTCATGCATCCGGGTCCGATGAACCGGGGTGTCGAGATCACCAGCGGCGTCGCCGATCATCCGGAGCGTTCCGCCATTACCGAACAGGTGGAAATGGGCGTAGCCGTGCGGATGGCCTGCCTTGACGTCCTCACGCGCGCCGCACGGGGGGTGGAAGGATGGGCGTGAACGGGCTCATTGCCATCACCAATGGAAAGCTGGTCGATCCGGCGCGGACGGGGGCCGAAGCGGGCACGCTTCTGCTGAAGGGCGAAACCATTTTTGCCGCGGGGGCCGTGGAAGTGCCCGCCGATGCGGAAACCGTCGATGCCAAGGGCCTGCTGGTGGCGCCGGGGATCATTGACCTCGGCGTATTCAAGACCGACAAGCCCGCCTTTCTTTTCGGGGGCATCACTCGCGCGGCTCTGATGCCTGACCAGTCGCCGGTGCTCGATGATCCGGGTCTCGTGCAGCATGCAGCGCGCGCCGGAAAGCCCGACTTCTGGGTCCATCCCCTCGCGGCGGCGACAAAAGGGCTCGAGGGCCGCGAGCTTGCCGAAATGGCCATGATGAAGGCCGCGGGAGCCCGCGCCGTGGCGACCGGCCGCCGCTGGATCGCTGATTCCGGCGTCATGTTCCGCGTGCTCCGCTATGCGGCGGCCCTCGACCTCGTCGTGATTGCCCATGCCGAGGATGATGGACTTGCGGGCAATGCCGTCGCCACATCCGGGGAAACCTCGACAAGGCTGGGCCTTCCGAGCGCGCCAGCCTGCGCTGAGGCCATAGCGATCGCCCGCGACATCATGCTGGCGCGCGAAGCCGATGCCGCCATCCACTTCCGCAATGTGACCACCGCCCAGGGCTTCGATCTTGTGCGGCAGGCGAAGGCGGAGGGTCTCAAGGTCACCTGCGGCGTCAGCCCCGCTTATCTGTTCCTGTCGGACAACGCCGTCTCTGACTTCCGCACCTTCGCCCGGCTCTCTCCTCCGCTGCGGAGCGAAGAGGACCGCAAGGCGGCCATCGCTGCCGTTGGCGACGGCACGGTCGACGTCATTTCCTCAAGCCATGACCCGCGCGGGCCAGAGGACAAGCGCCTGCCCTTCGCCGACGCCGCGCCGGGCATGGCGGGCGCGGAAACGCTGCTGGCGCTTTCGCTCAACCTCGCCCGCGACGGCATTGTGGGAATGAACCGCCTCTTTTCCATGCTGACCACCAATCCGGCGCATATTCTGGGTATCAATGCCGGGACATTCGCCCAAGGCGCGGCGGCGGACATCATTCTCATCGATCCTGAGGTGCCCTGGCAGGTGGATTCAAACAGGATGGCGGCCCAAGCGGGCAACACACCCTTTGACCGCATGCCCGTTCAGGGCCGGGTCCGCAGAATCATGAAGGGCGGCCAGTTCCTTAACTAGCCGCCCCCAATCATGCTCCCCGCAGGGTTGTTCTGTTCGCTTCAGGAACCGCGATAGGCCAGTTGCCGCACGTCGCGAGACACCCACTGGCTCTTCGCCGGGCCCTCGATCCGCCGCACGAAACAGGCGGAACCCTTGGCCCTCAAGCTGGCGCAAAGCCGCTCGGCTTCGGCCCGGCTGTCGAAACCGGAAAGTGCCAGGCGGTGGAAAGTTTTGCCCCTGATCTGGCTTTTGTTGGCAATCGAAGCGAAGGTGCGGATGTGTTGATAGCGGCTGCTGAGCCTCCGCCATGCCTGATCTACTCCCTCGGCACTGCTGAACGCGCCAAGCTGAACGGCATAGCTACCCGCAAGATGGTAAGATCCGGTCTTTTTCTGAACTGGCGCTGCAGCAGGAATGGCGACGGGCTGGATCATTGCCGGTGCGGGCCTTGCTGGCTCTGCGACCGGAGCGGCCTCCGCAAAGCTCTCCGCTTCCGCTGGCGCTTCAGGAACATAGGCGGGCGGCGTCAACTCAGGAGCCGCCGCCATTTCGACCGGCGCAGGCGCCGCATTCAGTGCCAGCGCCACGGGCAGGCCGGGGTCGGCCTGCGGAGTCGTACCGATCAATTGCGCCACCTGCTCGGCCTTGGCGCCCGGACGGTTGAGCATGGCCCATTCCGTGATTCGCTTTGCAGCCTCGGCGGGAGAAAGATCCTGGCTCGCTACCAGCTTCGATTCGCGCCAGTTACCGGCAAGAGCCAGGGCATAAGCAAGGTTCTGCCTTACCTTGGCCGTGGCATCGGCCTGCCGCGCCTCTGCCAGCAGTACGCGAAGCCCTTCGTCCGCATCGCCTGCGAGCGCCATGGCCAGGCCATAATCGGCCGCCGGAAGCACATCCATCTGCTCTTGCAGAAGCGAGCGGGCGGCTTCGCTCCGCCCGCCGGCGATCCGTGTCATGGCAAGGCCGATCACCACGCGGGCGTCCACCTGGCCGAGCGACATGGCGTCTTCAAAGCTGCGTTCGGCCGATGCGAAACGGCCCTCGGCGAGATAAGCCTGCCCCAGTTGCGCGCGGAGCTGCGCGTCATTGGGACTGGCGGCTACCGCTGCCTCGGCGGAGGCCAGCGCCCTGCCGGCCGATGGGGCGGGCCGCATCGCCGCGGGACCTCCGGTGCCCGGAGCGGTGCTGGCGCATCCCGCCATGGTCGAGCCCAGAATGAAGGAGGAAGCCGCGAATTTTAGGAAGGCGGAACGCTTCATTTTCCTATTCTCCGATCAGGCCTGTCCGGCGACGCGCCGTTGGGGCAACTGCTCTGCGAGTTGTTCGACATGCGGCCATTGTTCCAGAAGCTCATCGAGGGCTTCCGTCACCAGTTGCTGTGCCGAGCGGTTGGAAACCGCGCAGGCGAGGCGCAACTTCAGATGGCGCTCGGCGTCCAGACGGAGAGTGAAGGCCGCCTTGGACTTGCGCTGCTTGAGGCCAACGGGCCGCGCCTTGGCTTTGCCCGCTTTCGCCTTGGGGGCAGCGGGTTCTTCCTCGAATTGTCCATTAGCTACTTTTTCAGCCAGCATCTGGCGCTGCTCGACGACGGCTGGCACCTCGACAGACGCAATGGCGGTCTCGCTCGCTTCGCTGGGCGCAGCGAGCCGCGCCGGCTGCGGCTCAAGCACGGGCGGATGGCTCGGCAAGGGCGAAAGCCCTGCATGTGGATGCTGCTGGGCAGGGGCGATATCCTCGCCCATGTCGTTCCAGCCCAGATCCTCATGGCCAAGGGCCACTCCGCCGCCCAGATATTGGCGGCGCATGGCGGGCTTGGCGGTTCCCTTTCGCGCCAAAAGGCCGGAGGTGAGGGAGGCAAATGGCTTTGGTTCACCCATGGTCATGTTCCCCACTTACTGGCCAACCACACGACGGCCGAAGCCGCCCAAGGGACGCGGCGCGCCCAGATGTCCGTTCGCCATCTGGGGCGTGGCGAACACGGTGCGCCGGAAATTCTTTTCGAGACGGTCGGAGACATAGCTCCAGAGCGCCACTACTTCCTGGGCCGAACGGCTGTTCGGATCGACCTCCATCACGGTGCGGCCGTCGATCATGGAAGCAGCGAAATCGGTGCGGTGATGGAGCGTCACGGGCGCGACCGTCCCATGCTGGGAAAGCGCAACGGCGGCTTCGGAGGTGATCTTCGCCTTTGGCGTCGCGGCGTTCACGACAAAGATCAGAGGCTTGCCCGCCCGTTCGCACAGATCGACCGTAGCGCCCACCGCCCGCAGGTCATGGGGGCTTGGACGCGTCGGCACGACGATCAGCTCGGCCACGGAAATGACGCTCTGGATCGCCATGGTGATGGCGGGGGGCGTATCGATGACGGCCAGCTTGAAGCCCTGCTGCCGCAGGATTTCCAGATCGGAGGCAAGGCGTGCAACCGTTGTCTGGGCAAAGGCGGGATATTCCGCTTCGCGCTCATTCCACCAGTCGGCAAGCGAGCCCTGCGGATCGATGTCGATCAGGACAACCGGGCCAGCCCCCGCATTTTGCGCCTGGACGGCGAGATGCCCGGACAATGTGGTCTTGCCGGACCCGCCTTTTTGTGATGCCAAAGCTAGGACGCGCACAATCTTCCCCTTGAAATTGCGGAGTTTGGAGAATGATTGGCATGGTGCCCGCTAATATCTGGTTAACACCGGCGGAGAGGCGCGGTGGCAATTCCGTGAAGGCCCTAATGGTCGATGTGGAATTAACTAGCTGCTGATATATAAAGCTTTATGAACCGGGCTTTGGGGGTGGGAGGCCGTTGACGTGAAGTTTCTTGTTTCAGCGATTGGAAGCATGTGCCTGGCGTCGGCCATGCCCCTTGCCGCGCAGGTGAAAAATAGCGCTGCCGACGTCAAGGCGGGCGTCGAGGCCTGGGAGAAAGCCGATTATGCAACGGCGGTCGCCAAATGGCGGCCAGCGGCCAATACCGGCGATCCTGATGCGCAGTTCAATCTGGGACAGGCTTACAAGCTCGGCTGGGGTGTGCCCATGGACCTGCCCGTAGCGGCCGAATGGTTCCGCAAGGCCGCCGCCCAGGGCCATATCCGCGCGGAGGACAATTATGGCCTGCTGCTCTTCCGCTCCGGCAAGCGGGTCGAGGCGATGCCCTATATCCAGAAATCCGCTGCACGGGGTGAGCCCCGCGCGCAATATATTCTGGGGACGGCCCTCTTCAACGGCGAAAATGTCCAGAAGGATTGGGTGCGCGCCTATGCGATGATGACCCGTGCCGTGGCGCAGGGATTGCCGCAGGCGACCACCAGCCTGTCTCTCATGGATCAATATATTCCGATGGAGCAGCGGCAGCAGGCGACCAAGCTCGCCGCAGACCTCGAAAAGCAGGAGCGCAGCAATGCCCTCGCCGCCACGCCGATGCCGCCGCAGCCTTCCATCGCCCCCGCCCCATCGGGCAAGCCCAAGCCCATTCTGCCAACCGATCTGCCGCCCTCGGCAGTGGCAAGCGCGCCCATGGTTCAGCCCGTTCCTGCACCGGCCCCCGCTCCCGCTCCTGCCGCGCCAGCAAAGCCTGTGGAAAAGCCGGCGCCAGCCAAGGCGCAAGCGCCCAAGCCGGCGGTCAAGACCGCCGCGCTCCCCGTTGGCAACTGGAGAATACAGCTTGGCGCCTTCAGCGACGAAGCAAAGGCCCGGACGCTCTGGACCAATCTCCTCGCCCGGGTAAAGGGGCTGGACGCCTATCAGCCTTATCTGGTGAAGGAAAATGCGGTCACGCGGCTGCAGGCCGGTCCGCTCGCGAGCCAGGCGGCGGCGCTCAAACTTTGCACAACCGTGCGGAAGGCCGCCGCCGACTGTATCGTGAAGCAGCGTTAGTAATCCGCCTGCGCAATTGAGCATTGCGCAAGAAGGGCTGCGGTGCGAGAGCGGCGCCATGCTTTCGGATCGCGTGATATTCTGTGACGGCGAGGCCCTGATCCTCGACAAACCTGCTGGTCTTGCGGTCGACCCGCCGAAAAATGGCGGCATCAGCCTGGAGAACCATCTTGCGAGCCTGACCTTTGGGTTCAAGCGCTGGCCGACCGCCGTGCACCGGCTCGACAGGGACACGAGCGGCTGCCTGCTGCTCGCGCGCAATCCCAAGGCGCACAAGCGCTTTGCCGCTGCCTTCGAGGCGCGGCAAGTGGTGAAGGGCTATGTCGCCGTCATCGAAGCCGTGCCCGCCGAGGCATCCGGGGTCATCGACCTGCCGCTGTTCAAGGTCAGCAGCGCCGAGGAGGGATGGCGCATGGTCGCCGATCCTCGCGGCAAGGCAGCGGTCACGCGCTGGGAAAAGCTGGCGGAAAAGGACGGACGCGCTTTCCTTCGCTTTTTCCCGGAGACGGGGCGGACCCACCAGATCCGGGCGCATGCGCTTTATGGGCTGGGCGCGGGAATTGTCGGCGACCCCGTTTATGGAAGCGGCCGGACCAAGGGGCCGATGCTGCTTCACAGCCACTTCCTGTCCCTGCAACGAGCGGGAAAGCCGCCGGTCGAGGCAACCGCGCCGCTGCCAGAGCGGTTTATAATGGCGGGCTTTGGACCGGAACTGCTGGATGTTTGACCCGGAAAGCTATGAAATCCCCGCCGATGCGCTGGAGGAGCGGTTCATTACCGCCAGCGGTCCCGGCGGTCAGAATGTCAACAAGGTGGCAACAGCGGTTCAGTTGCGAGTCAACCTGTACCGGCTGGGCCTGCCGCCCTATGCCTTCCGGCAATTAAAGGCGCTTGCCGGGTCGCGCGTCACTGGAGAGGGAGTGCTGGTGCTGACCGCCCAGCGTTTCCGCACGCAGGAGGCAAACCGGCAGGATGCCCGTCAGCGCCTCGTCGAGATGATCGCCAAGGCGCATGAACGGCAAGCGCCCCGCATAAAGACCAAGCCCAGCAAGACCGCCAAGGCAAAACGCGTTGAAGGCAAGGTCGCGCGGGGTGCGGTCAAGAAGAACCGGGGCCGGGTGCGGCTGGACTGAAGGAGAATAGACATGTTCGCGTTCGGGCTTGATCGCGGCGCGCCCAAGCCGCTGCTTTACGGCGACCTGTTGAACGCAGCGCAAGCGGTCACGCAGGGAGAGCAAGACGCCATTGCCAATATGGCCAATGTGGCGGCGCTGGTGTGGCAGTTCCTGCCGGACCTCAATTGGGCGGGCTTTTATCGGCTGACCGGCGATGAACTGGTTCTGGGACCATTTCAGGGCAAGCCCGCTTGCATCCGCATCGCGCTGGGCAAGGGCGTATGCGGCACCGCGGCGGCCAGCCGCCGGACGCAATGCGTGGCGGATGTGCACGCCTTTTCCGGCCATATCGCCTGCGATGCGGACTCCCGGTCCGAGATTGTCGTGCCTATCATTCATGAGGGACGGCTGGCTGGAGTGCTGGACCTCGACAGCCCCCTCCCCGCCCGGTTCGACGAGGAAGATGTAGCTGGCCTGGAGCGGCTGATGGAGCGCCTGGCTTCGGCCTTGAGTGGGTGAAAGGGCGGGTTTTGTAACGTCCTCAAAGTTGGCGTTGAGGAAAACCACCCGTCGCCCCTGCCGAGGCAGGGGCGACGGAAATAGCGCCGCAGGGAAACTCTCACTCCAACCCAAGCTGCCCCGATCACTCCCCCTTGTAGCCGAATGCTTCCTTCGCAAGCCTCACCACCTCCGGGTCGGCCTCGGGCATTTCCATCGGCACCGCCGCCTCCAGGCGGTCGGCGATGTGGGAAAGGGCCGCAATCCGCGCCGCTTTCTTGTTATTGCCGTCAATCACCTGCCAGGGCGCCCAGCGCGTATCGGTTTGGCGGAACATGTCGTGGACGGCGGCGAGATAATCGTCGCGGCGGGCGCGGTTGCGATAGTCGTCCGGGCCGGTTTTCCAGCGCTTCCAGGGCGTTGAAAGACGGGCAGCGAGGCGTTCGTCCTGCTCTTCCTGCGTCACATGGACGAACAGCTTCACGACATGAGTGCCGCTGTCGATCTGCTGGGCCTCGAACTCATTGATCTCGTCATAGCCGCGCTTCCATTCGGCCTGCGAGCAAAAGCCCTCCACGCGCTCGACCAGCACCCTGCCATACCAGCTACGGTCGAACACGCTGATGTCCTGGCAAGCGGGAAGTTTCTGCCAGAAGCGCCAGAGGAAATGATGATCCTTTTCCTCGTGGGTCGGCGCGGAAATCGGCCAGACCTCGAAATAGCGAGGGTCCCATTCAGCGACCATGCGGCGGATGATGCCGCCCTTACCCGAAGCGTCCCACCCCTCCAGCAACACCATGCTGCGGCGGCGGTGGACGATATGGGCCACCTGTATGCGGGCGAGGCGTTCCTGAAGGTTCTTCAGATCGGCATTATAGTCGCCGTCATATTTCTTGCCGTCTTCATAGTCGCCGAGGTTGATGGTCATATTGCTACCGAACCCCTTCACTATGGCCGTTTGTCCCGAGCGAAGTCGAGGGACATTGAAACAGCGCAGCGTGTCTCGACTTCGCTCGACACGAACGGGTGGGAATTAACGCCCACCCCACAATGTCACCCCTTCTGCGGTTCGACAATCCGGATGTTGAGTTCGCGAAGCTGCTTCATCGAAACCTCGCTCGGCGCGCCCATCATCAGGTCCTCGGCCTTTTGGTTCATCGGGAAGACCACCACTTCGCGGATATTGGGTTCATCGGCGAGCAGCATGACGATGCGATCGACGCCAGGGGCCGAGCCGCCGTGCGGCGGTGCGCCATATTTGAAGGCGTTCAGCATGCCGGAGAAATTCTGTTCGACCTCTTCCTTGCTATAGCCTGCGATTTCGAACGCCTTGTACATGATTTCCGGCTTGTGATTCCGGATCGCGCCCGAGGAAAGCTCCACGCCATTGCAGACGATGTCATATTGCCATGCCAGGATATCCAGCGGATCCTTCGTCTCCAGCGCCTCCATTTCTCCCTGCGGCATGGAGAATGGGTTGTGGGAGAAGTCGATCTTCTTGTTCTCCTCGTCATATTCATACATCGGGAAGTCGACGATCCAGCAGAATTTGAAGACGTCCTGCTCGATAAGGCCAAGTTCCTCGCCCACCCGCGTGCGCGCCGCACCCGCGAGCTTGGCGGCCTGAAGCTCCTTGCCAGCGGCAAAGAACACGCCGTCATTGGGGCCAAGGCCAAGCGCGTCGATCAGCCTCGCGGTCTTTTCCTCGCCATGATTCTTGGCGATGGGTCCGCCGGGCACGCCATCCTTTATGTTGATATAGCCAAGGCCCGCATGGCCCTCTCCACGCGCCCAGACATTCATGTCGTCAAAGAATTTGCGGCTGCCGGCGCCTGCGCCGGGCGCCGGAATGGCGCGAATGACGCCGCCCGATTCGACGATGCCGGCAAAGATGCCGAAGCCCGAGCCGCGAAAATGCTCCGTCACATCCTGGATGACGAGCGGATTACGAAGGTCCGGCTTGTCCGAACCATATTTCAGCATCGATTCCTTGTAGGCGATCCGCGGAAAGGGCGTGGAGGTCACCGCCCTGCCCTTGCCGAATTCCTCGAACACGCCGTGCAGAACCGGCTCCAGCGCGTTGAAGACGTCATCCTGCGTGACAAAGCTCATCTCGAAATCGAGCTGGTAGAACTCGCCGGGCGAGCGGTCGGCGCGGGCGTCTTCGTCGCGGAAGCAGGGCGCGATCTGGAAATAGCGGTCGAAACCCGCCACCATCAGGAGCTGCTTGAACATCTGCGGCGCCTGCGGCAGCGCGTAGAATTTGCCCGGATGCACGCGGCTCGGCACCAGATAGTCCCGTGCGCCTTCCGGCGAGCTGGCGGTCAGGATCGGCGTCTGGAATTCGGTAAAGCCCTGATCGGTCATGCGGCGGCGGAGCGACGCGATCACGGCGCTGCGCAACATGATATTGGCATGCACCCGCTCCCGCCGAAGATCGAGGAAGCGGTAGCGCAGGCGGATGTCCTCAGGATATTCCTGCTCCCCGGCGACCGGCAGCGGCAATTCCTGCGCCACCGACTGGACGACGGCGTGCTCAACGCGAATCTCGACCTCGCCAGTCGGTAGATTGGGGTTCACCGCCTCTGGCGCGCGGGAGACGACCTTCCCCGTGACAGTCACCACGCTTTCGTTGCGCAGCGATTCGATGACCTTGAAAGCGGGCCCATCAACTTCCGTAACGATCTGGACAAGGCCATAATGGTCGCGCAAATCGATGAAAACCAGGTCGCCATGGTCGCGCTTCTTATGCACCCAACCGGAGACGCGGACGGTCTCTCCAACATGACTTGCGCGAAGTTCCGCGCATTTGTGCGAACGATAGGCGTGCATAAACTATTTCTTTCCCGCTATATTGACGGTTAAATCAAGAAAACGCGTAACAAGGAGAGGTCCGAGCCATTGTCAACCCGCCCTGGCCTGTTAGGAGGGGCCAGCCAATAATAAGATCGAAGCCCATATGCAAATCCATCCGTTGATTACCGATAGCGATACCCTTGCCGAGCTTTGCGCCCGCCTCTCAAAATCCGAATTTGTTGCCGTCGATACCGAGTTCATGCGGGAAAACAGCTATTGGCCCGACCTCTGCCTGGTGCAGATCGCGGACGACAAGGAAGCTGCCGCCATCGACCCCAAGTCGCCGGGCCTGGACCTGGCGCCGCTGCTCCATCTGCTCACTGGGAATGAGGAGGTGCTGAAGGTTTTTCATGCGGGCGGGCAGGACATAGAGATTGTCCATAACTTGACGGGGAAGACGCCTCATCCGCTGTTCGATACCCAGATCGCGGCCATGGCGCTGGGCCAGGGGGAACAGATCGGCTATTCCAACCTCGTCGACGCCTATCTTTCCATCAGCCTCGACAAGGGCGCGCGCTTCACCGATTGGGCGCGGCGGCCGCTCGACAAGCGGCAGATCGACTATGCCATTGGCGATGTGACCCATCTGGCCAGCATTTTCCCGCTGATGCTGGAGGAACTCAAAAAGACCGGACGGGGAAGCTGGCTCAATCAGGAGATGGAACGGATCAGCGATCCGTCCAATTATGTGACTTTGCCGGACGACGCCTGGAAACGCGTGCGGATCGCCAGCCGCAAGCCGGATGTGCTGGGGCGACTGAAGGCGTTGGCCGCCTGGCGCGAGCGAGAGGCGCAGGACAAGAATCTGCCGCGCGGGCGGATCGCGAAGGATGAGACGCTCGCCGACCTTGCCTCCCACCCGCCGCGCGCGCAGGAGGATCTGAGCAAGGTGCGCGGGCTTTCCGCTGCGTGGAAGACCAATGATATCGGCGCGCGGCTGATGGCGGCGGTGGCTGAAGCTGTGCCCCTGTCGCGGGAAGAAATGCCCGAGCGCGATCCCCGCCGGCCGGGGCTCACCAAGGACAGCGCCCTGGTGGCGGACCTTTTGAAGCTGCTGCTCAAGATCAGGGCGAAGGAGATCAATGTGGCATCGCGGCTGCTCGCGCGGTCGGATGACCTGGAGATGCTGGCGGCGGGCGTGCGCGATGAGCTGCCGATCCTTGAGGGCTGGCGCTTTGAACAATTCGGCCGCGACGCCGTTGACCTGGTCGAAGGACGTATGGCCTTCGCCGTGAAGGACGGCAAGCTACGCATGACGCGGACCTGAGGAGCGGAAAAGCGATGGAAATTCGGCAGTTGGTTTTTGCCATTGCAGGAGCATCGATGCTGGCAGCTTGTACGACCGCGCAGTCTGGCGAAGTGCCAAGGCAAGCCGGGAAGGGCGCATGCCGGAGCGAGCAGCTCAATCAGTTCGTCGGGCAAAAGGCCGACGCTGCAACCGGCGCGAAGATGCTGGAGGTTTCCGGTGCCAGGGTGCTGCGCTGGGTCGCGCCCGGAATGGCTGTAACAATGGATTTCCGCGAGGACCGGCTGACGGTCACCTATGATGCCGCCTATATCATAACGCAGGCGAGCTGCGGCTAGCTGCGCCCCCCGTCGGCTGCGAAACAAAAACTTCGTTCTCCTATTGTTCACATGGAACAAATGCGGTACAGCCAAGTCACGCGTTGATTGAAACGCGCGATCAACCTACGAGGGAACGGGGCTATGGCTGCACAGCTCAAACTTATCGATTCCGAGGACAAGAAATCCAACATGGACAGACAAAAAGCTCTTGAAGCCGCGTTGTCACAGATTGATCGCGCCTTTGGCAAAGGCTCCGCCATGAAGCTGGGGAGCCGTGAGAAGATCGAGATCGAGGCGATCTCCACCGGCTCGCTGGGCCTTGATATCGCGCTTGGCATCGGCGGGCTGCCCCGCGGCCGCATCATCGAGATTTACGGCCCGGAAAGCTCGGGCAAAACGACGCTTGCGCTCCATGCCATTGCCGAAGCGCAGAAGACGGGCGGTACCGCAGCTTTCATCGACGCCGAACATGCGCTTGACCCCATTTATGCCAAGAAACTGGGCGTCGATATTGACGAGTTGATCGTTTCGCAGCCCGACACTGGCGAACAGGCGCTGGAGATTTGCGACACGCTGGTGCGGTCCAACGCGATTGATGTGCTGGTCGTGGACTCGGTCGCCGCGCTTGTTCCCCGGGCGGAGATTGAGGGCGAGATGGGCGACAGCCATGTCGGCCTGCAGGCCCGCCTGATGAGCCAGGCGCTGCGCAAGCTGACTGGCTCGATCAGCCGCTCGCGCTGCATGGTGATCTTCATCAACCAGGTTCGCATGAAGATCGGCGTCATGTACGGCAATCCGGAAACGACCACGGGCGGCAACGCGCTCAAATTCTACGCCTCGGTCCGCCTCGACATCCGCCGCACCGGCCAGATCAAGGACCGCGACGATATTGTCGGCAATACGACGCGCGTGAAGGTCGTGAAGAACAAGGTCGCCCCGCCCTTCAAGCAGGTCGAATTCGACATCATGTATGGCGAGGGTATTTCAAAGATCGGCGAAATCCTCGACCTTGGTGTCAAGGCGGGGCTGGTCGAGAAATCGGGCGCGTGGTTCAGCTATGATTCGGTTCGCATCGGTCAGGGCCGCGAAAATGCGAAAAATTTCCTCAGGGAAAATTCGGAACTCTGCGAAAAGCTCGAAAAGGCAATCCGCGGCAAGACCGAAAGCGTTGCTGAGGCGATGATGTCCGGCCCTGATGCGAACGATGACGTCGAATAAGCGCTACCCCGCGTCCATGTGGCAAAAATCGCTGGAGCCCTCCATCTGACCTTATTTCCGTCGTCCCTGCGTAGGGACCCCGCTTCTCTTTGGCATGGTTAGAGAACAGCGGGGCCCCTGCCGTCGCAGGAGCGATGGCTTCCTGAATGGTAACGGGTCCCCAGGGCCAGCCCATCAGGCCGGGTAACCGATCCCCAAGACCTCATACTCCTTCTCACCCGAAGGCAGCAGCACCTTGCGCAGGTCGCCAATGGCCGCTCCGCGCAAGGCGCGTGCGAGGGGAGCGTTCCAGCCGATGCGGCCCGCCGCGGCATCGGCCTCATCGTCGCCTACCAGGGTCACGGTACGGTGGTTATCGTCCTCATCGGCAATGGTCACGGTCGCGCCGAAATAGACGCGGCTTTTGTCAGGCTGCTGCGCCGGGTCGATGATCTTGGCGTCCTTCATCTTCTTCGACAGGCGGCGTAGCTGCCCGTCGATCTCGCGCATCCGTTTGCGGCCATAAAGATAGTCGCCATTCTCGCTGCGGTCGCCATTGCCGGCCGCCCAGCTGACGATCTCCACCACCTGCGGCCGCTCGACGGCGAACAGCCGCTCATATTCCGCACGTAGCGCAGCGAAGCCGGCAGGAGTGATGTAATTGTGGCGGTTCATTGCCTTCTCTATCTACGGCGTTCCCGCGACGGCGGGAACCCATCTCACAAGGGGGACGGCGAGGAATGAACCACGAATCCCTGCCTGCGCGGATGACCGCCAGTATCAGCCCGGCTGCTGCTTCCCAAGATAACGGCTGAGCGGCGCCTTCCCGCCCATGCGCACCTGCGCAGGGTTCATGAGGTCGTAGACGACGGCATTTTCAAGCACCCGCTGCACATAATTTTTGGTCTCGTAGATCGGGATATTCTCGATCCAACGCAGCATGTCGACACCTGGAAGGCGCGGGTCGCCATTGGCGGCGATCCATTTGTTCACATTGCCCGGCCCGGCATTATAGGCCGCCACCGCGAGCGGAAAACTGCCGCCATAATAGCGCAGCATCGATTGGAAATAGGTACTGCCAAGCTGGATATTGTAGCTTGGATCGTTAAGCGAGGCGGCGTCATAGGAAAGACCGATCTTGCCAGCGGTCTCCCGCGCCGTTCCAGGCATGAGCTGCATCAGGCCGCGTGCGCCCGCATGGCTGACCGCCTGGCGGTCGAACTGGCTTTCCTGCCGGGCGATGGCGTGGATCATCGTCCAATTGGCCTGATGACCGCCGGGGATTGAAATGCGGGGGTAGCTTGATTCGCTGTAGCTCAACAGCCCGATCGAGCCAGCCTTGCGCCCGGCCATGACGCTGAGGTCCGGCCGACCGATGCTTTTTGAAAGTTCAGCCGCCAATATGGCGTCTGCCGGCGTGGCGGCGCCATTTCCGATTGCGCGGACAAATTTGCTCTGGTCCTGCCAATAGCCCTGCTGCCCTAGCGTTCGCGCCGCCCTGACGACAGCCCGGTTATAGAACGCCGTCCGCTCGGCATCAGCCACCTGAACGGGAGCCGCCGCCGCGGGAACGGGGAGATCCCGCCCCAGCCGTTCAAGCGCGAGCTGGCCATAGAACTGATCCGCATAAGCGCCGGCCCGCTCAAGATAGCTGTTCGCGAGCGCTGCATTGCCCGCCTCCTGAGCAGCCCGCCCCGCCCAATAATAGCCCTTCGACACCGTCTGCGGCGAACGCGCGGCCTCGGCATAGCGGCGGAACATCCCGGCAGCGTCAAGCGGCTGCTTCAATTCATAATAGGCGGCCGTACCAGCCAGCCAGACGAGACTGGTATAATCGTCGCGCTCGCCAATCGGGCGGTCGCGGATGTCAGTGCCGGGGATGTAGGCGTCGTCCACCTTGCTGGCGATCGCATAAGCAATGGCCCACTGACGGTCGTTGGCGGCCCCCCGCGCATTGGTGAGGAGCGCCTCATACCATTTTTCGGCATTGGCGGGCGGGACGGCCACGCTCGCCCGCTTCGCCAGCAGGTCGCGCGCTGCCCAGCTATTGCCGCTGTCGCGCAGCCACATCGCCTTGTCCGCCAGGTAACCCGCATCAGCCGCACCCGCCGCGTCAGCAAGCTGCATCTTCGCCGATGCGTCTACCGCCTTTCGCTTCAGCGCCAGCCGCGCCTCGAAAATCGGGCGCCGAGCAGGAGACACATAGGCGAGCTGTCGGTCAGCCCCGCTGGTGACATTGGACCAAAGCAGCGCGTCCATGCGCATGTCATGATCGCCCTGGCCGAAGGAACGGCCAAAGAGGCTGAACAGCCGCGCCTCATCATCAGGGCCCAGCGCACCGCCCCGCCAGGCCTTACGCGCCGCGTCCACCGCCAGGGCCGAATCGGCCGGCCGCCCGCTGGCCGACAGCGCGATCGCATAACGCGCCCAGCCCGTGTTGGTGAGCGGCGGATATTTGGCGAAATAGGAAACGACCTGCGACGGCGAGTAGCTTAGCGGATTGATCGCCTGTTCTGCGACCTTGCGCATCCGCTCCTCACCCGGAAAGCCAGGATTGGCCGACAAGAAGCTCGCATATTCCAGGAAGCTGAGCGTATCGCTTTGATTCAGGCGGCGCCATTCATTGACTGCGGCACTCACTTGCGCGTCCTGGGAAACGGGCGTGGAAAGTGTCTGCTTGACCCTTTCCCAGTCCTGTTGCGGCGTTTCGGAGGTTGCCGCCATGGTGAAGGAAGTACTGGCGGCCAACACCGCCAAAAGTGGGATTCTTGATACCATGCTGGACATAATGCCCATTCGATCCTTATCAGGCGCTGAACGCCGCGCTATAGGACGCCGCAAATGCCGCTTCGTGCGATCATTATGCCTTGTGCGCGCGCAGCTTTGAAGGAGTATTTTGATGTTTTCTGGGTCGATTCCGGCTCTGGTGACACCTTTTCGCAACGGTGCACTGGACGAGGCCGCTTTCCGGGCGCTGGTGGACTGGCAGATCGAGGAGAACAGTTCCGCGCTCGTCCCCTGCGGCACGACGGGCGAAAGCGCGACCATGTCCATAGAGGAACATAATCGCGTCATCGAGATCTGCGTCGAACAGGCGGCGGGGCGCGTGCCGGTGATCGCAGGCTGCGGGTCCAACGACACGATGACCGCGCTCGAGCATATGAAGGCCGCCGAGGCCGCTGGCGCGGATGCCGCGCTGGTGGTTGCGCCCTACTATAACAAGCCCAATCAGGAGGGCGTGTTCCAGCATTTTGCTTATCTGGCGGAGCGCAGCTCGCTGCCCATCGTCCTCTATAATGTGCCCTCGCGGACCATCACGGACATCGGCGTGGATGTGATGCGCCGGCTGCGCCAATATCCCACCATTATCGGCGTGAAGGACGCGACCGGCAATCTGGGGCGTGTCACCGCACAGCGCCTTGCCTGCGGCAGCGCGTTCTGCCAGCTGTCCGGCAATGACGAGACGGCGCTTGGCTTCAATGCAATGGGCGGCCGGGGTTGCATTTCAGTGACCGCCAATGTCGCTCCGCGCCTTTGCGCAGAGTTTCAGGCGGCTTGCGCTTCCGGCGACTGGGCGAAGGCGCTGGACCTGCAGGACAAGCTGTATCCGCTGCACGACGCAATGTTCAGCGATTGCTCACCTGGTCCGGTGAAATATGCATTGAACCGAGTCCGTCCCGACATGCCGGATGAGGTTCGCCTGCCGATCACCCCGCCCTCGGAAGCGAGCCGGTCGGCGGTTGACCGGGCTCTGGAGATTGCCGGGTTGGCATGACTTCATATTCATTGCTACCGTTTGGGCTTCGACAAGTGGAGCCGGAACGGGTGTTGTTAGAAAAAGAGAAATGGCCCGCCCGCGTCACGCCACATTCGACAAGGTAAAGACCGTCGCCGAGAACCGGCGGGCGCGTTTCGACTATGCCATAGACGACGTCTACGAGGCGGGAATCGTCCTGTCCGGTACGGAGGTAAAGTCGCTCCGCTTCGGCGAAGGATCGATTGCCGAAAGCTATGCCGAGGTGAAGGGCGACGAGGTGTGGCTGGTCAACAGCAACATCCCGGAATTCAGCCATGGCAACCGCTACAACCATGAACCCAAGCGGCCCCGGAAGCTGCTGCTCAACCAGCGCGAGATATCGAAGCTGCATGGGGCTGTGGCGCGGCAGGGCATGACGCTGGTTCCGCTCTCCATCTATTTCAACAGCCGGGGCCGGGCAAAGGTCGAGCTGGCCCTCGCCAAGGGCAAGAAGCTGCACGACAAGCGCGAGACCGAGAAGGAACGCGACTGGAAGCGCGAGCAGGGCCGCCTGCTGCGTGAGAGGGGCTGAGCCAGGATAATGCCCCACAGAAAGCCCCATTGGCTGACGCGCCACATGCCCACGCATGACACGATCCGCGGAAACCGGTTCCTGGCGCCCTTTGCAAACCGGATTCTGGCGCCGGAGCTGTGGCGCTTTACCCGGCGTTCGGTCCCGCGGGGCGTGGCATTGGGCATGCTGGTCGGCATCATCATTCCGATTGCGCAGATCGTATTTGCGGCCTTGCTGGCGCTTAGCTGCCGCGCGAATGTGCCGGTCGCGGCGCTGACCACCTTCATCACCAATCCGATCACCACGCCGATCCTTTGGGTCGTCGCCTACAAGGTCGGGGACTGGATCCTGCACCTCGATGCCATGACCTATGGCCAGCCGATCAACACGCAATTGCGCAGCGATCCGGGAAGCTGGCTGCAATGGCTCACAGGCGCCTTTTCGGTGACGGCTTTCGGCCTCATCGTACTGGCGGTCGTGTTCAGCGCCATCGGCTATCTGATTGCGGGATGGGGCTGGAGGGCATGGATCGCCCGCAAGTGGCGTAGGCGGCACCGGCACAGGCGGCATGCGCCGCATCCTGAAACGGCGCGGATGTGAGCCGGATATTTGCCGTCCTAATATTATGGAAATAGCGTCGTCCTTGCGGAAGCAGGGACGACGGGCTTGCTTGATCCTGAGTGCACATTGATTGACTGGACGCTGCAGCGATACAACCCGGCGCATTTCTGTCGCCTTTTCACAATTCTGTTCTCATCCGCCCTTTGGCCCTTTATGCGGGTGGGGCGTTTTCTTTGTAGGTGTTGCGGGTGCCAGCGCAGGACATAGCGCATGACAGGGACGAAGTGGCCATGCTGGTGGGGCAGGCCTCTCTGCGCGGTCTCGTTCCGCTGATCGGGCTCGGCGCCCTTCTCACGGCGGCGCTGCTTTACTGGATAGTTGGCGAGCCTGCCTTTGCGGCAGGCTTCGGCGCCGCCCTGATCGGCGCGGCCTTTCTTGCCTTTTACCTCCGCAAGCTCTTCCCGGCGGCTCCCGTGGTGCATGGCGAGATGCCGGACTGGACCATTGCGCGGGCGGCGGCGGACAGCTCCAATGTCGCCATAGCAGTGACCGACCGGGCCGGTCGGCTTGTCTGCGCCAGTGACCTTTTCGGAAAATGGTTTGAGGGCTATCCGACGCCCCCTAGCCTGCCGCTCGACGGCAATGGCGCGGAAAAGCTGGCGACAGCCGGGCGAGCTGCCTGGCGCGACGGCGCCGGACGGATCAGCGGCCTTGCCAAGGGCGCGCTTCGGGTGGATGTGGAGATCACCCGCACCGGCCGTTCGGAGGACTATCTGCTCTGGCGCTTCACGCCGGTCAAGCAGGCGAACATCATCGACGATTATATGAAGCTGCTGCTAGGGGAAGCGGGGCGGCAATTCACCGATGCCGGGATTATGGGTGTGCTGATCGGCGGCGAGGGGCGCATCCGGGCGGCCAATCCGGCTTTCCTCCTGCGCGCGACAGGGCGTCATGACGCCACCATAACCGGGCGCGACTTTGCATCCTTCATGCGGGTGGACAATAAGGGCCGCGTGTTTTTCGCGCGGGAAGAACGGAACGCGATACCGATCCGGCTGCTTCAGATCCCGGTGCGTCGCGACCGGCAGGACGGCCCCATGCTGCTGCTGATGCTGGATGAGCAGGCGGGCGGCGGCGACGGAGGCAATGCGCTTTCCTATATCGAAACGCTGCTCTCGCTCCTGCCATTCGGTCTAGCCATGGCCGATCGGGACGGCCGTTTCCTCTTCTACAATGAGGCGTTTGCCCGCGCCGCCGGGGTCAGGGAGGATGAGAAGCCCTCTTATCCCGGCGATCTTGTTGTGCGCGAGGATCAGGCCGCGGTCGCTGATTCCATCCGCCGCTATGCCGTGGGCCAGCAACTTTCAGGGGACGTAGCCGTGCGCATGCGCGCCCAGCCCGATGAGCCCATTGCGCTCAGCTTGGCGGGCGTACGGGGTCTGGGCGAGGCAGCGGTGCTGCTGAGTCTCAAGGACAATAGCGAGGAATCGAAGCTGAAGCGCCAGGTGGCGCAGGCAACGAAAATGCAGGCGATCGGCCAGCTTGCGGGCGGCGTGGCGCATGATTTCAACAATATCCTGACGGCCATCATCGGGCATTGCGACCTGATGATGATGCGTCATACGCCGGGCGACAGCGACTATGACGATATTCAGCAGATCAAGGGAAATTCCAACCGGGCGGCCAGCCTGACGCGCCAATTGCTTGCCTTTTCACGTCAGCAAACACTGCGCCCGCAGATCCTGCAGCTACCCGACGTCATCTCCGAAGTGTCCAACCTGCTCCGCCGCCTGATGGGAGACACAGTCACGCTGGAGGTGAGCCATGGCCGCAATCTGGGCGCGGTTCGCGCCGATCCCGGCCAGCTTGAGCAGGTCATCGTGAACCTTGCCGTCAACGCCCGGGACGCAATGCCGGATGGAGGCAAGCTCCTCATACAGACCTTCGCCGTTACGGCTGGCCAGGTGCGCGAGATGCGGACCGAATTCCTGCCCGTGGGGGACTATACGGCGCTCCGCGTCACTGACACGGGGACAGGTATTCCGCCGGAAATCCTGGGCAAGATATTCGAACCCTTCTTCACCACCAAGGAGGTCGGCAAGGGCACCGGCCTTGGCCTCTCGACGGTGTACGGCATCGTGAAGCAGTCGGGCGGCTTCATTTTCGCCGATTCGGAGCCGGGGAAGGGAACGAGCTTCACGATCTACATGCCCGTCTATTCAGCGCCCGCCCCTACGCCCGCCGCAAAGGCCAAGGCGCCGGACAAGAAGAGCGAGCTTTGGGGCACCGGCACGATCCTGCTCGTGGAAGATGAGGACATGGTCCGTTCCGTCGCCGAACGGGCGCTCACCCGCCAGGGCTACAAGGTCCTTACCGCCAATGACGGTGAGGAAGCTCTGGAGGTGCTGGCGCGCGGCGACGAAATAGACCTCATGATTTCCGATGTGGTGATGCCGAACATGGACGGCCCCACCATGGTACGTCAGGCCCGCGAAGCGAGGCCCGAGTTGCCGGTGCTGTTCATGTCGGGCTATGCGGAAGAGCAGTTGCGCAAGTCCATCGACATTGCCAATGTGCATTTTCTTCCCAAGCCCTTTTCGGTGACGCAGCTTGCCGAGGCTGCCCGCGACGCGCTTGGCAACGGCTGAATTATTTGGGATAGCCGCTAATTCAATCGGTTAGGGCAAATTTGGAACAGATGCAGGACCGCAAGACCATATTGATTGTCGAGGACGAGCCAATGATCGGGCTGATGCTGGAAGATTTTCTCGACAGCCTTGGCTATTCCGTCGCGGGCATTGCCGACGGCCTGATCACCGCCTGCCGCCACGCGCGACTGGGCGGGTTCGATGCCGCAATCCTGGATGTCAATCTGGCCGGGGAACTGGTCTGGCCCGCCGCCGATATATTGATGGAAAAGAAGGTCCCTTTCCTGTTCGTGACCGGCGGCAGTTCCGAAGACGTGCCCCAGCGTTTCATGTCATGCCCGCGCCTTGAAAAGCCCTTTACCATGTCCACGGTGGAACAGGCGCTGGAGCAGCTTTTCGCGATTCCTTAAGGCAACCTGCTCTTAATCTGCGCCACATTCCGTTCGTGTCGAGCCCCTCAACTACCGGCAAGGCAGGCGCTCTGGATAAACCAGTCGAGACCCGCTTGCGCCAGGCCAAGGGACCCCGCTGCCTTTCTGGCAGTAAACCCAAATGACATCAGCTCCGGTGCCGGGCCAAGGCGCTCTCGCGAATTTGCGATAGAGTTGCGTCAGGTGTGATTGCCTCTGGATCGAGCAGGCAATGGATGATTGCCGGGAGGCCCGATTCCCTGGCGCGTTGGAATGCGGGCGCGAATTGTCCGGTTGTTTCCACCCGCTCGCCATGCCCGCCAAAGCTTCGCGCATAGGCCGCAAAATCGGGATTGCGCAGGCTGGTGGCGATGACCCTGCCGGGATGTTCGCGCTCCTGATGCATGCGGATCGTGCCATACATGCCATTGTCGATGACGATAACGATGATCGGCAGATCATACTGAACGGCGGTGGCGAATTCCTGGCCGTTCATCAGGAAACAGCCATCACCGGCGAAGGCGACCACCGTCCGCCCAGGGCATATCCGCTTGGCGGCGACGGCAGCGGGCACTCCATAGCCCATTGAGCCGGAGGTCGGGGCAAGCTGCGTTCCAAAAAGGCGGAACGGAAAGAAGCGATGCAGCCATGTGGCGTAATTGCCCGCGCCATTGCACAGGATCGCGTCGGGCGGAAGGTTCTCGCCCAGCCAGCGAATGATCTGAGGCATCTGCAACTTTCCGGCATGGGTGATCTGCCGGGGATCGCTCCAGGCAAGATAATCTTCGCGCGCCTTCGCAAGGGAAGCCCGTGGCTGCGGATCGGCCCGAGGCACCAGCGCTGCGGCAAAATGATCCGGGTCGGCCCTGATCGCCAGATGGGGGCGATAGACGCGGCCGAGTTCCGCCGAGTCAGGATAGACATGAACAAGTTCCTGCCGCGGGCTGGGAACATCCAACAGCGTGTAATTCTGGCTGGGAACTTCAGGCAGCCTGCCGCCGACGAGCAGAACGAGATCGGCATCCCGCACATGGGCGGCAAGCCTTGGGTTGGCGCCCAAGCCAAGGTCCCCGACAAAACAGGGATGGTCCGCCGGGAACAGCATCTGCCGGCGGAACGATACCGCCACAGGAAGCGACCACCCCTTTGCCCATTGCGCAAAGCCGGATACGGCCTCTGCCGTCCAGCGCGGACCGCCCAGTATGGCAATGGGCCGCTCGGCGCGCGCCATGCGCGTCTCAAGCTCGCGCATCTGCTCCGCGCCCGGATATGCCGGAACCGGTTCAACCCGAGGAGCCGGCACCGCGGATGCTGGATCGCGAAGCATGTCCTCGGGCAGCGATATAACCACCGGCCCCGGCCGCCCCGACATGCTGAGGTAAAAAGCTCGCGACAGGATTTCCGGTATCCGGTCGGCTTCCTCGACCTCTGTCACCCATTTCGTCATCGAGCCGAAGACGGAGCGATAATCCAGTTCCTGAAACGCGCCGCGCCCGCGCACATGACGTGCAACCTGGCCGATACAGATGAGCATCGGGGTCGAATCATGATGGGCGATGTGCACGCCATGGGCGGCATTGGTGGCGCCCGGCCCTCGCGTGACGAAGCAGGCCGCGGGCCTGCCGGTGAGTTTGCCATGCGCCTCCGCCATCATCGCCGCGCCCGCTTCGTTCCGGCAGACCGTAACCTTGATGGAAGAGTCCACCAGCGCATCGAGCACCGCCAGAAAGCTCTCTCCCGGCACGCAGAACAGATGATCGATCCCCTGCGTCTCCAGTTGGCGAACGATCAGCGCGGCTGCGTTTATCATCTTGGCGGAAGTGTCAGGCTGCGTGCTCATCTCCGGTCCTTCGCGCCTGCGCAGGAGCAGCAATATCTATGGCCTGCTTTGAAGGCCATGACCTGGGCGGCATTGTCGTTCACCGGAAAATTTCTGTCAACACAGCCAGGCTTGCCCGCCTGTCGCATTCCGATGGTGACTTTTGCCAGACAGGCCGATATGGGCGCACCCATGTCCGCGCCGCGTGCCTTGCTTCAACGCCAGCCAAAGCTCGTCATGCTTGTCATGGCACTGGCGCTGTGCGTGAAGGCGCTGGTCCCAGCAGGATATATGGTCCGGTCCGGCACCACCGAGTTGCTGACGGTCGCGCTTTGCTCTCAAGGGCTGGATGCGCCCAAGACGGCGACCATCGCCATCCATAAGGAGGGCGGATCGCAGGATCAGGATAGCGAAGGCGGAAAAACCGATACGCCCTGCGCCTTCACGGCATTGTCGATGGTCTCGCTGGGCGGCGCAGACGCTCCGCTTCTGGCGATGGCGCTGCTGTTCATTCTGGCGCTTGGCTTGGCGCCATCCGCCGCGCCGCTGCCTGCGGAACCCGCCTATCTGCGCCCTCCCCTGCGCGGGCCGCCGCTCTCAATCTGAATTTTCATCCATCGCTGGAGGCTTCATGAACTGATGCACGGCTTAGTGCGCAGTTCATATTCCCCGCAGCGCGGCTTTCCTGTGCGTCCCGTTTTGTCCAGCGAGCGATGCACGCCTGATTCAAGGCCCATTTTTCATGTCCATCTCCCGTATGGCGGTCGCGACCGCCCTCGTCTCCTGCACCGCCATCACTCCTGCTTCCGCCGACGAGGCGCTTGAGTCCGAAGGCGCAACCATCCTCGTCATCGGCCAGCGTGACGCGCCCATTGAGATTGCGCCCCGCGGCCTCGCCGTTTCGCTTGGCGCTGAGCAGATGGAGGCGGTGAACGCCTTCAACACCGAAGACCTGATGAAATACGCGCCCAATTTTTTCGTGCGCAAACGTTATTCTGGTGACAGCAATGGCGTGCCCGGTTTTCGCGGCACCCACTCCACGCAGAGTGCACGGACGCTCGTCATGGTGGACGGTTTCGTGGTTTCCAATTTCCTGGGCAATTCGTTCAGCTTCGCGCCCAAATGGGGCGTGGTGGGTCCCGGGGAGGTTGAGCAGTTCGACATCGTCTATGGCCCATATTCGGCGCGTTACTCCGGCAACTCCATGGGCGGCCTCGTCAACATAACGACGCGTGATCCGACAAAGACCGAGGCATTCGCGACCGTGCAAGGCTTCGGTCAGCCCTACCGCCAGTTTTCCACCCGGGATGATTATTATGGTTTTTCCGGCGAGGCGGGTCTTGGCTGGAAACAGAAGGAGGGGCCCTTTTCGGTCCGGCTGACCGGCCGCTTCTTCCGCAATGACGGGCAGCCGCAGAGCTTCCTTGGCCTAGTGCCAGTGACCGGAGCGACCGGGACCATAGTGACCGGAGCGGTGGTCGATCCGGAGCATGTCCGCGCGACAGCCGCCGGTACGGGCATTCCCGGCGCACCGGGCAATGCCAGCAATCCCTATTATGCCGCCCAGTCCCCCGCACGGATCACGCAGCAGCAGGGAAAGCTCAAGGTCGGCTATGATGACGGCCTTGTGAACGGCGAGTTCCTCTTCGCCTATTGGCATAATGAGGACGAGCAGGACCGGCCCGGCTGCTATCTGCGCGACGGGGTAGGCAACGTGGTGTGTGCTGGACGGGTTACCATCGGCACGCAGACCTATTCCGCGGGCGTGGGGCCGAATTTCTCGAAAACGGTGCGCGATGAATATCTGGCCGGATTGAAGCTGGCGGCGCCGATTGCGGAAAACACCACCGCCCGCCTCGCGATCTCAACCTATCAGGTGGCCCGTTCCGATGGGTTCACCTCAGACGGCTACGCCAAGGGCCTCGCCCATGGCGGCGGTACGCTGGCGGCGCAGGGGCCGACTGGCTGGTGGACCGGTGACCTCATCATCGAGCACAAGAACCAGGCGAATGAGCTGGCATTTGGCCTAACTGCCAATCATTATCAAACCGACCAGACGCGCTATAGCCTGCGCGATTGGACCAGTGCTGCGGGGAAGGATTTTTCCACCCGCACATTCGGCAGGACCCGCCAGCTTTCGGCTTGGGCCGAGGCCCGCTGGCTGCTCGATCCGCTGACCGTGACCATGGGCGCGCGCTATGACAATTGGCGGGCTTTCGACGGCGGAATGGCCGTACTTGGCACCGACGCCCTGGCGGGGCAGCAAGTGGGCAATCGCTTTGCTCCGCGAAAGGAAGAGGCGGTCAGTCCCAGCCTGACGCTCGAATATGGTCTCGGCGCACGCACCCAGCTTCAGCTTAGCCTTGCCATGGCGACCCGTTTTCCAACCGCCGGCGAATTGTTCCAGGGCAGCTTGAGAGGCGATGGCAGCTTCGATCCCAAGAGCTTCGATCCCGATCTGAAGCCCGAGCGCAGCAAAGATGCCAATCTGCTGATCGCGCATGATTTTAACTGGATGAAGCTGACCGGCTCAGCCTTCTTCCAGCGGGTGAACAACACGATTTTTTCCTTCACCGGCACCCAATTGGTCGATGGCGTTCTTACCACTACCAGCAATTTCAAGAACATAGACCGGATGCGGCAATTCGGCTTCGAGTTGATCGGGGAAACGCATGACTGGCCGCTCAAGGGAATGAACATCGACGCCAATGCCGCCTATACGGACTCAAAGACCTTGAAGAACGCCTCCAATCCGGCGGCGGAGGGCGTGCAGTTCCCGCGCATCCCCAAATGGCGGATCAACGCCAATATGCGCTATGACCTTACCCGATCTCTGCAGGGCTCGCTCGGCATGCGCTATGCAAGCCGGCCCAATACCGACCTGTTGGGCCTCCAGCGCGGGGACAGCTTTGGCTTTACATCCGAACTTTTCGCCCTCGATGCGCGGCTAAACTGGGCCGTCAACGACCATTTTCGTTTTTCGGCGGGGGTGGACAACATCACCAATGACAAGGCCTGGGTATTCCATCCCTATCCGCAGCGCACCTTTCTCATAGAAGCGGGCTGGAGGCTGTGATTACCAAGGCATCATCCCGCCTCTTCTTATTGACAGGTCGTAGCGCGCTGCTACAGCCTCCCTCAATCAATAATGATTTTCATTATTATTTCGGCGTTCAGGGGACCAATGAAACATATCTCGATCGGATCGATGCTGCTTGCCGCCAGCATGCTGACCTTCAGCCAAGCTGCCTTCGCGCAACAGCCAGAACCGTCGCAAGAGCCCTCATCGGACATCGTCGTAGCTGGGTTGCGCGAGAGCAGCGCCAGCATTGCCGGCACGAGCACGGATCTTCAGCGGTACCCGCAAAGCGTGCGCGTGATCGACGAAAGCGCGATCAGGCGGCTCGGCGCCGAGCGTCTGGATGACATCATCGATCTCGCTGGCGGCGTTGCGCGGCAGAACGATTTCGGCGGCCTTTGGGACAAATATTCAATCCGCGGCTTTGCCGGTGACGAAAATTCCGGCCCGGACATCCTGATCAACCGGTTCGGCAGCAATCTGGGCTTCAACGCACCCATCGATGCAGCCACTGTCGAACGATTCGAGTTCCTGAAGGGCGCGGCGGCGGCGCTTTCCGGCCGCGGTGAACCGGGTGGATCGCTCAACATCGTGACCAAGGAGCCGCAGGACAAAGCCCATGCGGCGGCCAGCCTGAGCGTCGGCAGATGGGATGCGGTCCGCCTCGTCGGCGATTTGGGCGGCCCGCTTACGCGGTCCCTGTCGGTGCGCCTTATCGGCGTCGTCGAAGACAAGGGCAGCTTCCGCGACCATGTCCATTCCAACCGCGAACTGGTGGCTCCCTCTGTCTCCTTCACGCCAAACGAAAATCTGCGGTTCCTCTATCAGGCCGAATATATGCGCAACCGCGCGCCGATGGATCGCGGCATCGTCGCAATCGGCGGCGACGCACGCGCCATGGACCGCTCGACCTTCCTGGGCGAGCCCAGGGATGGCCGGATGAATCAACGCATCTTTTGGCAGCAGGGCAGCATGTACGCAGCCCTGTCGGAAAGTGTTTCGCTGGAGCTCGGCTTTTCGCAGCGGGACGGCAGCTTGCGCGGCTATGCGACCATGGCCGATTTCGGACCGCGGGGGCTCCAGCCGGACCTGCGCACGGTCGGGCGCCAGCGGCGCTATCACAATTACGACTGGCAGGACCTGTCGCTGCGGGCCGAACTCACCGCCAAGATGCGGTTTCTGGGCCTCGATCATGACTTGCGGCTGGGCGTCGACCGCGTGCGCCACGGCATGGATTTCGAAATGAGGCGGGTGCGCGGCAGCGTCGGCGCGCCCATTCTTCTCATCGACCTGTTCAAACCTGTCTACGGCCAGGCCCTGCCGGAACCTGGCGCGTTTACCGATCGCCGCGTGTCCTTCCGCAGCGAGAGCGTCTATGCGCAGGATGTGATCACAGCGGGCGATTTCACCCTGCTGCTGGGCGCGCGCTGGAATTCCTTCCGCGAAACGCTGACCGATCACCTGGCTGGCGACGCGCAACTATGGACGGCCGACAAGGGCGTGACGCCACGCGCGGCTTTGACCTGGGCCGTGTCGCCTGCCTTTTCTCTCTACACCAGCTGGGGGGAATCGCTTCGCCTGAACCCCTCCGACGGCACTGCCACCTTCGATGCCGAGAAAAGCGAATCGGCCGAGATCGGCGCGAAATACAAGCTGCTCGACGGAGCGCTGACGGGGCAATCGGCTGTGTTCCTCATGACCAAGCGCAACGTACTCAACCCAAATGCCGTCGATCCCTTTCTCAAGAGCCAGATCGGCCGCCAGCGTTCGCGCGGCTTCGAAACCGAGCTGACTGCCGACCTTTCCAGCGGCCTTTTCGTGACCGCCGTCTACAGCTACACCGACGCCACCATCCGTGAGGACGAAAATGCCGCACTGGTCGGCACCCGGCTTTCCAATGTGCCGAAGCATCTCGGCAGCATCTATGTCAAACAGCAGATGGGGCGCGTGGCCATCGGTGCGGGCGCGAGCTATGTCGGCCAACGTACCGGCGATCCGTTTGGCACGGGCTATCGCCTGCCGGACTATGCGATTGCGCGGGCGGACGTGAGCTTCGCGCTTAACGATCAGTTCACGGTGCGGGCCGATATCGATAATATTTTCGACAAATATTACATCGCCAGCAGCTACGCCAACGTCTGGACCATGCCCGGCACGCCGCGCAATTGGCGCGTGACCTTGAGCGGACGTTTCTGAGGACTGCGGAACTAAAGCTGCAAGATTTATGATTCCCGGCCATGCCTTAGCCGCCGCTCTTCTCCTGCGCACGCAACTGCTGCTCGATCGCTTCGGCTTCCGCATCTAGCTTCTCAAGCCGTTTCTGGCGCTCCGCTTCCACCAGCCGCGCCCAGCTCACATTGTCGGAACCCATGCGTTCGGCGCGTGCTTCCCGCATTAGCTGGGCAAAGCAGCCGGTGAAGCCCCCTGCCCCGACCGGCGAACAACTGTCGGTGCCGCTGCGCCCGACATATTCCAGTGCCTCGGCGCGATTGGTCCAGCTCTGGTTCGCGGGCTTGTTGGGATCATCCCTCAGCGCCTCTGGAATGCGGAAACGTTCCCGCTCGCTCTTGCGGGCGCAGACGGTGATCTGATCGGAGGTGCTTTCAGGGCAGGGATCGTCGCCATAGACGATAAGCTGGTTGATCTTCACCGATCCGTCGTCGACCGCTCCGGCTGGCTCCCTTTCCTGCGCCATCACCGGGTGTGAAAGCGCGAAGCCAGCGGCGGCTATGATTATAAGGCGTTTCATGTCCAATCCTTCCGCCCCGGGCCGGGGTCTTCAGATGCGCTTCGACAAGGCAATGGCGGTCCGGCAGCCCAAGCGGATAAGACCGGAAAGCAAGGGGTATGCCGGAGCATTTTCCGCGCCCGAGGCAAAGGCGATGTCCCGATGTTCGACTTCCTCCGCCTGGAACTCACGAACCGCTTCGGCAAGTTCTGGATCGCCATCGCCCAGTTCGCCGAGCTGCTCGTCATAATGATGATCGATTTCGGTTTCGACGGCGGCGGTGCAGGCCATGGCGGCTTCGGGTCCGATGGCGGCGGTGATGGCGCCCAGGGCAAAGCCTGCGCGATCCCATAAAGGCGCAAGCAGGGTCGGTCTTACGCCCCGGCGGTTCAGCATGGCGTCGAAATGGACGCGATGCCGTTCCTCCTGAGCCGCCATTCCGGCAATGGCCCGCGCCATGGGATGACGGTCGCCCAATACGGCAAGCTGTCCCGCATAGATGCGCGTCGCGCCGAATTCCCCCGCCTGATCGACACGCAGCATGGCGGCGCGATCAGCCTTTCTTTCTCCGGGGCGGCGCAATGTCATGCCTGTCTTCCTTTGCGGCCGGTGGTCAGGATCAAGATGGCGGCAGCGGCGCCAAGTGACAAGATGGCGTTAAAACCTGCGAGCGAAATACCAAGCAGCGTCCATTGCGGCACGTCGCAGCGGACGAGCGGCGTCGCCATGATATTGTCGAGCACGTCCTGCGTGCTGCCGGCCATGCCCGTGGTGGAGCAAGCGGTGAGGCCCTCCCACCAGCCATATTCTACACCGGCGTGGAAAATTCCAATCGCCCCGCTGGTGGCAATGGCCAGCGCGGCGAGAAGCAGAAAGAACCGGGCTCCTGTCCCGCGGAAGAGGATAGCAAACAGCGCAAAGCCGATGGCCACGGCATGGGGCCAGCGCTGCCAATAGCACATCTCGCAAGGCGCAAGGCCGCCCACATATTCGGAAAGCAGCGCACCCCCGAGCAGCGCCGCAGGGGCGATAAGCGCGATAAGCCGCGCCAGCGTCAAACCGCGCATGCCGCTGCTGCCCCTATTTCCGCTTCTTGTCGCTAGTGCGGCTAGCAGCCATGCGAACCGGCGATTTCGCGATGCGGCCAATCGTTTCCAGGGCATAGTGAAGCTGGAAGTCCTCGATTCCCTTCTTCTTCAACTCCTCGGCCGTCGCCTTGAAGCGCGGATCTTCCTTCGTATCGTCTTCAAGGATGCTGTTGTCGACCTTGGCCTCGTTGATCAGGTGGCGGCGCAGGTCCGACTCACGGAAGCGCGGACGGGTCTTGAAATCGGGATCGGATAGCTGCGGCACGCGAATGTCGGGATCGATGCCCCCTTCCTGTACCGACCGGCCCGAGGGCGTGTAGTAGCGCGCGGTGGTAAGGCGCAGGGCGGTCGTGTTGCTGAGCGGCAGGAGCGTCTGGACGCTGCCCTTGCCGAATGTGCGTTCGCCCATGACGAGGCCGCGGCGCTGGTCCTGAAGCGCCCCAGCCACAATTTCGGAGGCAGAGGCTGACCCGGAATCGACCAGCACGATCACCGGCAAGCCACCCGTATCGTCGCCCGCCTTTGCATAATAACGTTCGATATCGCTCTTCTTCCGCCCGCGCTGCGACACGATCTCACCGCGTTCAAGGAAGATGTCGGAAACATTCACCGCCTCGTCCAGCAGCCCGCCTGGGTTGGAACGCAGGTCGAGGATATAACCCGTCGGCTTATGGCCCAGCGACTTTTCAACGCCCCGGATCGCCGCACGCACATCGGCCCCGGTATTGGCGGAAAAGCTGATGATGTTGATGACGCCGATATTGTCCTTCACTTCCCATCGAACCGGCTTCAGTTCGATGATCTCACGGGTGACCGTGACGTCGAAAGGTTTGTCGCGCCCCGGACGGACGATGCTGAGCTTGATGCTCGTGCCCGGATCACCGCGCATCCGGTCAACCGCATCATCAAGCGTGCCGCCATAGATGAGTTCGCCGTCAAGATGAGTGATATAGTCGCCCGCTTTGATGCCCGCCCGGTCGGCCGGCGTGTCTTTGGTGGGAGCGATCACCTTGACCGCGCCATCCTCCATCGTGACCGAAAGGCCAAGACCGCCATAAGCGCCGTCGGTCTGGGTCCGCAGATTTTCAAAGTCGCGTGCATCAAGGAAGCTGGAATGAGGATCAAGGCTGGAGAGCATGCCGTCGATCGCGCCCTTGATCAGCTTTTCATCATCGACCCTGTCGACATAGTCGGCACGGACGCGTTGGAACACGTCCATGAACTCATCAAGCGTGCGGTAGCTGTTCCCTTCCGCTTCCGCGAGCGCCGCAGTAGTCATCGGCACAAGCGCCAGTGCGCCGGTCAGCAGTGCGGCTTTGATCAGGCTATTCTTCATCGAGTCCGGCGTCCTTGGCATATTTTCCGAAGATATAGGCGCTTTGGAGCGGCGTTGCAAAGCGAGAGCTGCACCGACGTTCAAGCGCTCACCGGGGCGCGTTCCGGCAGGCCCGGCCTTGGCGCCCTCTTTATACTTTAGTTATAACTTCCCTTACGGCTTTGGGTATAAACCCGCCCGTGGGCGGGCATTAACCTTTTTCATTAACGCGAAACTAGGAAAGGCTGTCCCATATTGGGCGCAGAGAGCACATACCTGTAGAGGTTGGGTCTGCGGTGGGCACCTTTCATAGATTATTCGCGGTTCTGCGGGACCGGAAGGGCAATGCGATGCTCATTGCCGCCTTTGCCATGCCTGTGCTGGTGGGCGCGAGCGGGCTCGCCACCGACACCATCCAATGGACGCTGTGGAAGCGGCAGCTCCAGCGCCAGGCCGACTCCGCCGCACTGGCGGGCGCCTATGCGCTGGCGCAAGGCGCCAACGTCAACAATAGCGCCACGGCCGAGATCAACCGCTACAATCTGGTCACATTGACGGGATCGCCAGTTATCCAGAACGCCCCCACCACCGGCGCCTTTGCGGGCGACACGTCAGCAGTGCGGGTGGTGCTGTCGACAAGCCAGACCCTGCCCTTCTCCAGCTTCTTCCTGAGCTCACCTCCGGTAATCACCGCTGAGGCGACAGCGAGGGTAGTGGCTGGGGGAGAATATTGCGTGGTTTCGCTGGAAACCACCGACGCTGTCGGCGTAGAAATCGATGGCAACGCTTCAGTCGATATGGGCTGCGGCATCATAACCAATTCCAAAGCCAGCAATGCGGTCAGCGCTGGCGGGAGCAGCCAGGTCAAGGCGACACCGGTTGCTGCAGTGGGCGGCCTACAATCCAGCAGCAATTATGTCTCCCCGACAACGTTGCTGCCCTATACGATCCCGCAAGCCGATCCGTTTGCCGATTTGCCCACGCCCGACGTTTCTACGCTCTGCAATAGCAGCAACAGCAATAACAAGCTCACCGTGGGGCCTAACATAACTTTTCCGGTGAGCATGCCTGCCGGAGGCGTGGCGTGCTATAAGGGTATGGATTTGAAGGGCACCGTCTCATTGGCGGCTGGCGTTTATGTTATTGACGGGGGCTCATTCAGCGTTGGGTCTCAAGCAACAGTCACCGGCACGAACGTCACGATCATCCTAACAAGCAAGACCGCCGCCAACAGCCCCAGCACCATAGCCAAGATCGACATAAACGGTGGAGCCAATATCCAGCTGACAGCCCCCAGCACCGGTACTTATGCTGGGGTGATCTTCTATCAGGACGAACGGGCCACATATTCCGGCAATTCCGACACCAACAAGATCAATGGCAATGCCAATTCCATATTAGAGGGCGCCATTTACGTGCCGAGCCAGGCCGTGGAATTTTCCGGCACCTCCGGCATGAACACCAAATGCCTGCAAATTGTCAGCCGAAAGGTAAAGTTCACGGGCAACAACAACATCACTAATCAATGCGATGAGGATTCCGGGGCGGATTCCTTCACTGGGACGCGCGTCCGGCTGGTAGGATAATATGAAACTGACCAACATCATCCGTGCCTTGCGCTGCTTACGGCGGGACAGCAAAGGCGCGAGCATCATGGAGACCGCGCTGGTCGTTCCGACGCTGGCCGTTTTCGTCGCCGGAGCGACGGACATGGCCATGGGCTATGCCCAGAAAATCAAGGTGCAGCAGGCGGCGACGCGGTCCATTGAAATGGTGACGACCGCTGGCCTCGGGAGCACCGCCTTCACTGCTTTGCAATCCGAGGCCGCCAGCGCCGCAGAGGTTTCGACGTCGAATGTCACGGTGGATAGCTGGCTCGAATGCGACACCGTGCGGCAAAGTTCGATCGGTGCTTCATGCAGCGCCGGCGCTCAGATCGCCCGCTTCGCATCGGTCAGCATCAATGGCAGCTATACGCCGATGTTCTCTTTCCTCATCCCCCGGTCCCGCCTGACAAACGGGGCGATCCCGCTCAGCGGCTATTCCTCGGTAAGGGTGCAGTGATGGCAAGATCGAGGGGGCTCCTGCAGAACGAAAAGGGCGCTTCCGCGGTCGAGTTCGTGCTCGCATTTCCGGTGCTGATGATCTTCATCATCGGCATATTGCAGCTCGGCGTCCTCTTCTCCGCCAATGCTGGTTTGCGGCAAGCGGTAGAGGAAGGCGCGCGCTACGCCACCATCTTTCCTAGCCCCACCGATACCCAGATCACCACCAGGGTATCCGACCGCCAATTCGGGCTGGTCGCCAGCCGCATCACCGGCCCGACGGTTGCTCATGGCACCAGTAACGGGGTGAACTTTGTCGATGTTTCGATGAGCTACTCGGTGCCGCTGGATTTCGTTCTGTTCACAACTGCCCCTGTGACCCTTTCCTATACCAGGCGGGCCTATCAGCCCTGACCGGGGCAGTCGCTTCGGGCTGAAGTGAGACTATATTCCGTCGTCCCTGCGCAGGCAGGGGCGACGGCTCGGTATTTCGTCAACGGCACAAAGATCCCACGCGATCCTCACCCCCACGCCCGCTCGCGATACCATTTAGTGATGATATATTTGGCGCCTTTCCGCACCTTCATGCCCTGATGCATGGTGGCGGGATTAGGTTTGCCCGCCTCGTCCATATTGTTCCAGCAGAGCAGCTTACCGCGTTCGGGCTGGATGATCTTGTTCACAGTCTTGAACCGCGTCGCGCCACCGGCTTCCGGTTCGTTCAGATAGATCATGAAGGTCCAGGTCCGCTGTCCTGCGACAGCGCAATATTTCATGAAATCAGCGCCACTGGGTTCGAAATAGTCCGTGTGCATCTTGAATTCCTGCCCGACATCGTAGCGCTGCCCCTGGATCGGCTCGCCATAGCGCGGATCAATTCCCGCAAAGGCGCTGATCTTGCTGTCGATTATCGCGACAAACGGGTCGGCAGGTTCAAGGTCGCAGGTTTCGCTGGTCCGGTAATAGGCGTCGCCATTGGCGTCCGCGATCGTCGACGGGCGGCGGCGAGCGTCAATACGCTCAATGATCTCGGCGCATTCGGCGGCATCAAGGAAGTCCCGCTTGATGAACAGGGTCAGGGCACGGCTCGGAAAGCGCTGTATGCCCGGACGGGTCATCAGCACGTCGGGGCAAGCATTGGCGGCATGACTCATGGCAAGTCTCTCGGAAGGAATCGGCGAGCCGCTAACCCTCTGAATGCGGTTTGCATAGTCCCTGCTTCAAAAAGGCGGTGTACTGTGCTCAAACATGCCGCGACTGCAATCAAACGGTCACAAAAAGGTCATGTAAGCGTAAATGAATCGCCCTAGCAGGCGGTCGCAAGATAAGGGGGCAATCACAAAAATGCGCTTGAGACTGGACCGGAAATGGATGTCGCGGTTGCCGCGGGGCGATCTGTTTACCTGGATCGAGCTTTTTCTGCTCGCGCTCATCGCTGTTCAGTTGGCGCGCCTGGTGTGGACGGTCATTACGCCTGTGGGACCGTTCGGCGATTGGCGGCCGCGTCAGGCCGCCATTCCTTCGGCCGAAGTGCGGCAGGCGCTCTTCTCATCCTTCGATCCCTTTTTCCGCACCACGGCAGGTGGCGGCCAGCAAGTCGTGACGTCGCTTGACCTGAAGCTGTTCGGCACGCGCATCAATGAAGGTTCCGGTAGCGGCTCGGCCATCATCGCGACGCCCGATCAGATGCAGGGCAGCTATGCGCCTGGCGACGAGATTTTGCCGGGCGTAACGCTCAAATCCGTGGCGTTCGACCATGTGGTGATCGACCGGGGCGGGCGCGAAGAGACCTTATTCCTGGATCAGTCCCAATTGGCTCCCGTCGCGCAGCCGGAGGGCTCATCAGAAACTGCTTCCCCCGCAAGCAGACCAGCTTCCGGCACGCTCGACGCGGAAAATGTGCGCAGTGACATCAGCTTTGCCCCGCGCTCAGAAGGAGGCCGGGTGACCGGCATCCTCGTCAGCCCCACTGGCCAGGAGGAAATTTTCCGCGCCGCCGGTTTCCAGCCGGGGGATGTCATCGTTCAGGTCAATGGACGCGGCATTGCTTCGGCCGGTGACATTCAGACGCTTTCCGGCCAGATGAAGCCCGGCGCCCGCCTTTCGCTTCAGGTTGAACGCGGCGCCAATATCGTACCCATCGCTTTAATTCTTTCGAGCCAATGACAAAAACATTCCTAAAAATCAGCGCCGCGGTCGCTCTTGTCCTTTCCAGCCCCGTGCAGGCGCAGCATACGCTGAATGTCCGCGACGCCGATATTCGCGCCTTCATCCAGGATGCGGCGCGCGTTACCGGGCGGACCTTCATCATCGACCAGCGGGTGCAGGGCAAGGTGTCGGTGGTCACCGACCGTCCGCTCAGCAAGTCGGAATATTTCGAGATTTTCCTCTCGACCCTGCGCGCCAATGGGCTCGTCGCCGTACCCGCGCCCGGCGGAGCGTACCGGATTCTGCCTGCTGACACGGCCGCTGCCCAGCCAAGCCGCGTGGGTGGCGCATCGGCGGCCCGAAACCAGTTCGTGACCGAGGTTTTCCGCTTGCGCTCCATCGATGCCGCGTCCGCACTGGAAACGCTAAGACCGCTGGTCAGCAAGGAAGGCTCGATCACCGCCAATCGCGCGGGCAACAGCATTGTCGTTGCCGATTTTGCGGATAATGTCGCTCGGATTCGTCAGCTCCTTGCCCAGATCGACCGGGATGGCGCCGCGACCCAGATCGTGAATCTCAAAAATGCAGGGGCGCGCGAGATCGCGGAGTCCCTTCAGACCCTGGTGGGCCAGGGCGCACAGGGCGGCATGGGCATAGCCGTGTCGGTCGTCCCTATCGACAGCAGCAACAGCATTGCGCTTCGTGGCGATCCAGCCACAGTCTCCCGCCTTGTCGCCATGGCTCGGGAGCTTGACCAGCGGGCAGCTTCCGGCACGGAAATCCGGGTGTACTGGCTTGAGCATGCAGACGCGGAAAAGCTCGTACCAGTGCTGCAGCAGATGCTGGGACAGCAGCCGACAGCGTCCGCTTCTTCCGCTTCCTCGGCCCCTGCCTTCATGAACTCCTCCTCGCGGGATAGCGGGAACGGGCCAGGCAATGGCGGCAGTGCCCCAGGTCCAGCGCCAGTCGCCACCGCGGCGCCTGCCGGATCGGCGATGGGCAACGGCATCGCATCGAGAGGCCCGGCGATCGTAACGCGCTACGAAGGCGCCAATGCTGTGATCATCGCCGCCAATAATGATGTGCAGCGAATGCTAGGCGAAGTGATCCGCCAAATAGACACCCGCCGCGAACAGGTTCTGATCGAAGCGATTATCGTCGAAATTTCAGACACAGTTGCCAAGAAGTTGGGCGTGCAGTGGTTGGTCGGCGGAAAGCAAGGCGGCTTCGTCACCAACTATTCCAATGCAGCGCCCAATATCATCACGGTCGGCGGCGCGCTGGTGGCGGACGAAATAGGATCCACAACGACGACAACCAGCGAAACCGGCACCACCACGACCACGACTTCCGGCAGCTCGTTGCAGGACGATCTCGTCAAGGGGGGCCTTGCGGCAGTGCAAGGAGCGCAGGGCGGCTTGTTCGGCATGGCGGCCGACCTTGGCAATGGCAATGTGCTTGGCGCGATCCTGAACGCGGTCAAGAGCGACACCAATTCCAACGTCCTTTCCACGCCCTGGATCTATACCCTCGACAATCAGGAAGCGAAGATCCTGGTGGGACAGGAAATCCCCGTCACCACCGGCGAAGCGCTCAGCGACAATTTCGACAATGCCTTTCGCACCGTTCAACGCGAAAATGTCGGCATTCAGCTAGAGGTGAAGCCACAGATCAACACGGGCGGCGCGATCAAGCTGTTCCTTCGGCAGGAGGTCAGTTCGATTTCAGGACCGGTGTCGGAAAAATCGAGCGATCTCATCCTCAACAAGCGCGAAATCAACACGACCATTACCGTGGATGATGGCGAAATCGTCGCATTGGGCGGTTTGCTGGACGACAATCAGCGCAAGACGATCGAGCAGGTGCCGCTGCTTTCTTCCATTCCTGGTCTTGGCGAATTGTTCAAGTCACGGTCGAAATCGCGGACCAAGACCAACCTCATGATCTTCATCCGACCCACCATCGTTCGCAGCAAGGAGGACAGCCAAAGGCTGGCAGCGCAGCGCTATGGCTATATCCGCGGGCAACAGCTCCTCAAGGATCCCAAGAGCGAGCCAAGCATCGACGAACTGGTGCGCGACTATATGGGCACTGTTCCACCGGCGGCCACCCAGCCCAAGCCCAGCGATCAGGTGATCCAGGGCGGCGTCATCATTCCGGAGGTCAGGGAATCGCAGGCGGTCGTGAAGCCGCACGCACTTCCCGCAAGCGAGGCACAGCAGCGATGACGGAAGAAACAGGCGAGGAAGACGCCCAATCCCTACCGCGCCTTATTGACATCCCCTATGGCTTTGCCCGCAAGTTCGGCGTCGTCCTGTTGAGCGGGACGGGCGAGCGGCTGGCGGTCGCCATGCGCGAAGGTGGTGACCCGCGAATATTGCTGGAGGTACGCCGCCATCTTGCACAGAGCTTTGAGGTCGAGTTCGCCGACTCCGCCACTTTCGACAAATATCTTTCCCAACATTATGCGATGGACGGCACCGCGGCCGCGGTCGCTGGCGCCATGGGCGTTCCGGCCGATGAGCTTGACCTGCTCGCCACCGACCTTCCTACGGCGGACGATCTGCTCGACAGCGCGGATGACGCGCCCGCCATACGCCTCATCAACGGCATCATCGCCGAAGCCGCGCGGCAGGGCGTGTCGGACATCCATATCGAGCCCTATGAAACGGGGCTTGTGGTCCGCATGCGCGTGGACGGCGTACTGCGGGAAACGCTGCGCATGCCGCCCCATGTCGCCCCCGTGGTGGTCAGCCGCATCAAGGTGATGGCGAGGCTCGACATTGCCGAACGGCGCGTGCCGCAAGACGGGCGTATCGGCCTGACGCTTGGCGGGAAGCTGTTGGACGTGCGTGTCTCGACCCTGCCCAGCCGCGCGGGCGAGCGAGTGGTTCTTCGTATCCTCGACAAGGATAATGCAGGGATCGCGCTGGATGTGCTCGGCATGACCGGCATTGCGGATCAGGTTTTCCGCGATGCCCTGGCCGAACCCAATGGCATCATCCTGGTGACCGGCCCCACCGGATCGGGCAAGACGACGACGCTTTATGCTGGCCTTCGGCAGCTCAACGACGGCACCCGCAATATCCTGACCGTCGAGGACCCGGTGGAATATGCGATCGAGGGGGTGGGTCAGACCCAGGTCAATGCAAAGGTCGGCCTGACCTTCGCCGCAGGGCTTCGCGCAATCCTGCGCCAGGACCCCGACGTCGTCATGGTCGGCGAAATTCGCGACCGGGAAACCGCCGAGATTGCGGTTCAGGCGTCGCTCACCGGGCATCTCGTGCTTTCGACCGTCCACACCAATGATGCCGTGGGCGCCATCACCCGCATGCGGGACATGAAAGTGGAACCCTTTCTGCTGGCGTCGACCTTGCGCGCGGTGATCGCCCAGCGCCTCGTGCGCCGCCTTTGCCCCACTTGCCGCGAGCCGGTGCAAGCGGAAAAGTCCGTCAGCGCCTTGCTGGGCTTTGATCCCGGCACAGTCGTGTGGCAGGCGCGCGGCTGCAGCGAATGCAATGGCACGGGTTATAAGGGCCGCATCGGCGTGTTCGAGGCTGTCCGCGTCGACGATACCATCCGGCGCCTGATCAATGATGGCGGCGATGAATCGATCATTGCCCGTCACGCCTTCATGTATGCGCCCAACCTGGGTTCTGCCGCCCGCGCGCTGGTGCGGGACGGCCAGACCACTGCGGAAGAAGCCATCCGCATTTCCCGCCGCGAAGCCTCCGAGGTTTTGGGCGATGCCTGAATTCGATTATCTTGCCATCGATCCAGCGGGCAAGGAGCGGCGCGGGTCAGTGAGTGCCGACAGCATGGATGATGCGCGGCTGCGGCTCGACCAGCGCAAGATGTTCGTGGTGAAGCTGGAGTCGGGCAAGCCCAAGGCGGAAAAAGGCCGGCCGCTGCTCTCCATGGGGCGCAGCCGTCTCAACGCCAAGCAATTGACACTTTTTACCCGGCAGCTTTCCACGCTGATCGAAGTCAGTCCGCTTGAGGAAGCGCTCCGCACGATCAGCCGGCAAAGCGAACAGGATCATGTCCGCGCCATCATCACGCGCGTCCATGGCGGGATCACGGAAGGGCGGCGGCTGGCGGACGCCATGGGGCTGGAAGCCAAAAGCTTTCCGCCGCTTTACCGCGCCATGGTGTCAGCGGGTGAAAGCTCGGGAAGCTTGCCGCTCATCATGGACCGGCTGGCCGAGTTGCTGGAACGGCAGGCGCAGGTCCGGGGCAAGGTGATCACCGCGCTCGCCTATCCGGTGGTCCTGGCGCTGGTCGCCATCGGCGTGGTCACTGCGCTCATGGTCTTCGTGGTTCCGAAGGTTGTCGAGCAATTCGATACGGTGGGACAGCAATTGCCGCTGCTGACCCGCATCGTCATGGGCATTTCAGGTTTGCTGGCAGGCTATTGGTGGGCGCTGCTGCTACTCCTGGCGCTTGCGGGCGTGATCGGCTGGCGTGCACTCAAGGAGGAGTCGATCCGCTACAGCGTCGACCGCTTCCTGCTTCGGCTGCCCCTGATCGGACGGCTGATTCGCGACCTGCACGCTGCGCGCATGGCCCGCACGCTTTCCACAATGGTTGCGAGCCGGTTGCCGCTGCTCGAGGGTCTCGCACTCACCGCCCAGACTGTACACAACCGCGTCCTCCGCCATGCGTCGGATGACATTGTGGAAGCGATCCGCGGAGGCGGCAGCCTGTCTGCGGCAATGCGCCGGGCCGGCGTTTTCCCGCCGTTGCTCGTCTATATGGCAGCGAGCGGGGAAGCCGCAGGACGGCTCGATACCATGCTGGAGCGCGCCGCCGATTATCTGGAGCGCGAATTCGACCGCTTCACGGCGACCGCCCTTTCGCTGCTGGAGCCTGCCATCATTGTCGTGATGGGCGGCATTGTGGCGCTGATCGTGCTATCGATCCTGCTGCCGATCCTGCAATTGCAAAGCCTTACAGGTGCTTGAGGAATTTATGAACCGTTCCAGATTTCCGCTCGGGCTGTTTTTGCCGAAGCCCTCCCATGCCTTTGAAGAACAGGAAAAGACTTCGGCAAGCTCCGCCCGGACGGCGAAGGACTTGCGGAAAAACGGCTTCACCCTGGTCGAGTTGATGGTGGTGATCGTCATCATCGGCCTTCTGGCGACTGTCGTCGTCATCAATGTGCTTCCGAGCCAGGACCGGGCCATGGTCGAAAAGGCAAAGGCTGACATTTCCACATTGAGCCAGGCACTCGAGATGTACCGCCTCGACAATCTTACCTATCCAAGCACCGCTGATGGTCTGCAGGCGCTGGTGGCGCCGCCCGCCGCATTGTCGCAACCTGCGCGTTACCGGAGCGGTGGCTATATCAAGAAGCTGCCAGCCGATCCCTGGGGCCGTGCCTATCAATATGCCAATCCGGGGCGGAAGGGCGCCTTCGACATCTATTCGCTGGGCGCCGACGGAGCACCGGGCGGCGAGAATGAGAATGCCGATATCTATTCCAGCGATATTTAAGGGAACCGCCTTTGCGAAAGCGGGCCCCTTGCATAACGAAGCTGTTTGCCATGAGCTTGTCCCTTTTTTCCTCGCAGATCGGAAAAGAAAAGGAGAAGGGCTTCGACAGGCTCAGCCCAAACGGACTAAGGTTTCATGTCTGAGCAAAACTCCTGAGAAAAATGGAACGGCGGCATCGGGCGAGCGCGGCTTTACCCTGGTCGAACTGATGGTGGTGATCGTGATCATCGGTCTCATGTCCGCCACCGTCGTTCTCACCATCCCCGACCAGCGCGGGCGCGTCATGAATGACGCTGAGCGGTTCGCGGCGCGAGCCTTGGCCGCTCGCGACAACGCCGTCTTGCAGTCGCGCCCGATGTCGCTCTGGGTCTCGGCCTCGGGCTATGGCTTTTCTGAGCGAAGTCGCGGGCAATGGCTGGAAATGCGCGACACGCCCTTTACTGCTGCAAACTGGCGAGAGGGCACGACAGCCATAGTCGGCCAGGCAGGGCGCGAGCGGCTTTATTTCGACAGCACCGGGCTGGCGAGCCAGCCTTTGACAATAAGGCTGGTGAGAGGCGGGCAGCAGGTTTCGATCAGCATCGGCCTTAATGGAAAGGTCGAGATCGGTGCGTAAACGCCATGTCTTCGTCATTCCCGCGGAAGCGGGAACCCATCTTGTCCCTCGGATCGAGGCCGAGGATGGAAAGGAAATGGATCCCCGCTTTCGCGGGGATGACGGGCGGCTCAGGAAAGAGAGAGGCTTCACCCTCATCGAAATGCTCGTGGCGCTGGCGGTTTTCAGCCTAGCCGCGCTCGCCCTGTTGCGGCTCCAGGGCTTCACCCTTTCCTCCACGGCAGACCTCGACCAGAAACTTCTAGGCCAGATCGTCGCCCGTAACCTGGCGGTCGAGTTGCTGTCCGACCCTGCACCGCCGAGCCTTGGTGAGGCACAGGGCCAGGTGGAAAATGCCGGGCAGAGCTGGCGTTGGACGCGTGAAGCCAAGATGACGGACGATCCCCGGATCATGCAGATCGACCTCCGCGTTGACGGGCCGCTCGGCCGGTCGCCCAATGTCCTGACCATCGTGAGGCCCGCCAAGTGAAGGGTCAACGTGGTTTTACGCTGATCGAGCTGATGGTGGCGCTGCTGATCTTCGGACTGCTCGCCTCTGCCGGCGTGATGCTGCTCAGCGGCAGCGTCAACGCGCAAGGCGCGGTCAAGCGGCATCTCGATGACATGGCGGTGGTCCAGCGCGCCAGCGCGGCCATGAGCGCGGACCTTGCCCAGGCGCTGCCGCGCATCAGCCGCAATGCAGAAGGGATGAACGTCCCCGCCTTCTGGGGTCAGCGGGATGAAGGCCGCGCTCTTCTGCTGTTTGTGCGCAGCGGCTGGAGCAATCTCGACAATGCCCCCCGCTCCACCTTGCAGAAGGTGGAATATTGGCTGTCGCAGGGCCGCCTTGAGCGCCTGACTTATCCCATGATCGACGGCAGCGAACCGGACCAGCCGGCCGTCCTGCTGGAAGGCGTGACGCAGCTCGGCTTTCGCTATCGCGATGAGAGTGGGGCCTGGAGGGATGACTGGCAGCCGAGCCAGGCCGACCTGCTCCCCCGGGCGGTGGAGATGCGTGTCACCCGGGAAGGCCAGCCGCCGCTGACCTTGATGTTCCTGGTCGGACCCGGAGCGAAGGCCGAGCCCATAGAGGCGGCCGAATGAACGGTTTTCCTTCCCGGAACGAGCGAGGTGCGGCGCTGCTCACCGTACTGCTGCTCGTCGCGATCATGTCCGTGATTGCAGCGGCGGCGCTCGAGCGGCTGACACTCGCCACGCGCCTTGCCAGCAACAGCAGCGCGCTTGATCAGGGGCGGGCCTATGCCTTTGCGGCAGAGACCATATCCATCGCGCGCATCGAGGATTTGGTGAACCGCAACAAGGCGAGAACCACGCTGGAAGGGGACTGGCAGGGCCGCACCAATCGTTTGCCGATACCCGGCGGGATCGCAACGGCGCGCGTAGTGGATGGGGGCAATTGCTTCAATTTGAACAGCGTTGTGGCCGGGGACAAGGCGGACAATCTGAAGATACGGCCCTTGGGCATCAGTCAGTTCACGGCGCTGATGGAATTGCTCGGCATCGCTCCGCAGGAGGCTGCCCTGGTGGCTGCTTCGCTCGCTGACTGGATCGATAGCGACAGTCAGGCGATTCCGGGCGGAGCCGAGGACGACTTTTATGCACGTCTTGCAAAGCCCTACCGCACACCCAACCGGCCGCTTCTGGAGGCCAGCGAGTTGCGCACCGTCAACGGCGTCACGCCGCAGATTTATGCGGCCCTTCGCCCCTGGGTCTGCGCCCTGCCCACGACCGACCTGTCCCCCCTCAATGTGAACACTTTGATGCCGGAGCAAGCACCGCTCTTTGCAATGCTGATACCGGGAAAACTGACGCTCGAAAACGCGCGTCAAATGCTGGCGCAGCGGCCGTCCGAGGGCTATGGGAGCACCGTCAGTTTCTGGGCTTTGCCGGCGAGGGTGAAGATCGTGCCCGACGCCGAAGCTTCGGCTCAGGTAAAATTGACAAGCCGCTATTTTCGACTCGACATATTGGTCGAGCTGGGGGACGCCGAATTGACCGAACAGGCGCTGATCGATGCAGGAGAGAAACCGGCAAGGCTGATCCTGCGCCAATGGGGGGAAGCAGGTTGAGCGGGGCCGACGGTTTTATCATTTCCATTCCCGAACATGAAAAGGCTGACCCGCTCTGGATGCGCGTCGTCAATGGGGAAATGGTGCAGCATGGCGCCGGCAATGACTGGCTGAGCGCCACAGGCCTTTCGGAGATGCCGGCCGACGCCCGCGTCATGCTGGTCGCGCCGGTGGGTCGCACCACGCTGCATTGGGCGGATTTTCCTGACCTTCCCCCCCGCCAGGGACGAGCGGCGGCGCGCCTGCTGGCGCTCGACAACAGCATTGGCTCGCCCGAAACGCTTCATGTCGCGACGGCGGAATCGGGGGATGCCGAGGAGCGTCACAACGTTGCTGTCGTTTCCAGGGAACAGATGGCACACTGGCTGCTCTGGGCCCAGCATCGCGGCGTGGACCCGGACGTCATCCTTCCCGCCGCCTTGCTGCTGCCGCACCCGGAAGAGGGCTTTGTCCGGGGGATCATTGGAGGTGAAGAGGTCGTCCGTGGCCCCGACAGCGCCTTTGCGGCCGCCGACCCGCTGGCACCATTGATCATGGAGGAAGCCGCGGTCCGGGACATAACGCCCGAGGTCATCAATCGCGCAGCCCTAGCCGCGCTTGCCGCCCCGGCGCTCAATCTGCGCCAGGGCGATTTCGCCAAGCGCGGCAAACGGCCGCTCGACTGGGCGCTGGTGCGCAGGCTGGCGGCGATGATCGGCTTCATTGCCTTTTGCAGCCTGCTGATCGCGGTGATCATGATCATGAAATATAATCTTGCCGCAGGCGCAGTGGATGCGGAAAGCCAAGCTCTCGCCAAGACTGTGCTGCCCAGCGTCACGGACGCGACGGCAGCGCAAACGCAACTTGACGCTCGCCTTGCCGAACTGGGCGGCGGCGGACTTGCTTTCTCCGGCCCTGCCGCAGGTCTTTATGCGGCGATGCGGGGAGCTTCCAATGTCAGCATCGCCAATATGAACCAGGCCGCCGATGGAACCCTTCGTGTCACCCTCTCAGCCCCCAGGGCGGAGGACATCAACCCCGTGCTGATCGCCTTGCAGGAGTCAGGGTTCACGATCACGGCCACATCCCAGCAGGGCCAGGGCGGGCAGGTGCTCGCCGATGTGACGGTGCGCGCGCTATGATGGGCCGGCTTCGGGAAAGGTGGGAAGCATTTTCCACCCGCGAGAAATGGCTGGTCGGCACCATGCTGGTGCTGCTCGCCTTTGTGCTCTTGTGGCTTGGCATTCTGCGTCCGGTCCAAGGCGGCCTTGCCTCCGCCAAGGCGAACCACGTCGCCGCTATTGAGCGCTACGGAGCCATTCGCGCCCGGGTGGATGCGATCAAAGGCCTGTCGGGGCATCGCAAGCCATCGCAAAATGCCGCGCTTGACGTGCTGATCAGCCAGAGCGCCGCCGAGACCGGCTTCACGCTGGACCGCAATGAACCGCAGGGCGAAGGCCGGGTCAGCATCGCCATTGGGTCCGCGCGGCCAACGGCCTTTTTCGGCTGGCTCGCCTCTCTGGAAGCGCAGGGAGTGCAAGTGGAATCGCTGAGCGTTCAGCCCGCGGGCGGAAATATCGTCAGCGCCACCGGCATATTGAGGGTGGCGGCGCGATGATGGCGCTCCTTCTGCCGGCCCGCCGCCGCCTTTTCCTGCTGCTGGCCTTCCTTTTTGCGCTCTTGGCTCTGTTTCCGCTGCGCCTTGCCTTCGACATGCTGGCGCTTCAGGAAAATGGCCTGTCCGCACGCGCCATTCACGGAGGCGTGTGGTTGGGCAGCATCGAACAGTTGAAGCTGGGCGATATTCCATTGGGCAATGTGGAGGCGCGGCTTTCGCCGCTCCAACTATTTGCCGGGCGCACGCGCATGGATTTCAAGCGGCAGACCGGCGGACCCGATGATCTGAAGGGCGCGGTCAGCGTCAACAGCAGCAGCTTCGGCATCGACGATGTCACGGCCAATATCGGCGCTGGCGAAAGCTTTGCTCCCCTGCCCGTCAGCGGGCTTGGATTTCAGGATGTCAGCGTCCGTTTCGCCGGCAACGCTTGCATCCATGCCGAAGGACGGGTGACCGCGCATGTCGCTTCATTGATCCCCGGCCTTGATCTGCCTCAAGGCCTGTCGGGCGAGGCGATTTGCGACGGGACCGCCCTGCTGCTGCCGCTCGTCAGCCAGTCGGGAATGGAAAAGCTGAACCTGCGTGTCGAAGGCAATGGCAGCTACAGCGCGGAACTGCTGGTGCGCGCCAGCGACCCCAATCAGGTGACGGCCCTTACCGGCAACGGCTTCGTCCAGGCGCCGGGCGGCTATGTGCTGAGGCTCAGCGGCAGATTGTGAGTCCCCATCAGCTTCCGCTCTGGTTCTGGCCGCTCTGCGGCTTTGTCCTGGGAGCCATCATCGGCAGCTTTCTCGCCACATTGATCCTGCGCTGGCCAGAGCGGCGCTCGGTTCTGACCGGCCGTTCGGCCTGCGATGCCTGCGGCCGTACGTTGAGCGCCATTGAGCTTGTTCCCCTGCTCAGCGCCCTGGTGCAGCGTGGACAGTGCCGGACATGCGCGGCGCCGATCGACTTCCTCCACCTCAAGGTTGAGCTGGGCTGCGCGGCGGCGGGCGCCATCCTGCTGGGGCTGGCGCCGGGTATAGAGGGGCTGGGCTGGGCTATCCTTGCCTGGTTGCTCATCACCCTTGCCGTGCTGGACTATCGCCATTTCTGGCTGCCCGACGCACTCACGCTGCCGCTCGCCTTTCTGGGCTTCACCCTGGCGATGTGGGTCAATCCCGTGCCGTTGACGGACAGGATCATCGGAGCGCTGGCAGGCTATGGCGGCCTTATGCTGATCGCCATTGGCTATCGCTGGCTACGCGGCCGCGAAGGCATGGGGGGAGGCGACCCAAAGCTGCTCGGAGCCCTGGGCGCCTGGCTTGGCTGGCAGGTTCTGCCCCTGGTGCTGCTCATCGCCAGCCTTGCCGCACTGCTCACAGCCTTGCTGCACGCCCTGCGAGGCGGCGAAGTGACCTCCACCACCCATGTGCCGCTTGGCACTTTTCTGGCGATTGCAGCTATTCCTGCCTGGATGGCGGGGCAGCTATTGGGGTTGGTCTGAAACCCGGCGGGCCTAGTCAATAGCCTCCGCGCCGGCCTGCCCAACGGACTCGATGTCTCGTCCTACGCCTTTCACCGTATTGCAGGCGGCAAGCAGCGTCATGGCGATGGAAAGAGCTGCGACTACAACGGTTTTTCTCATCTTTTCGGTCCCAATTGATCCACGCCGCAGCTTATAGCCGGGCGCGGCTTTCAGTCTAATGAATAATGTGCCGCACCCGAACCGAACGGTGACAGCGGCGTGCGTTGGTCTTTGCTGCGTTTGACAGGAAATACCGTCGTCCCTGCGAAGGCAGGGACGACGGAAATCAGGTCAGACGAAAGCCCTCGCTTTCGCCCGGTCCCTCTCACCCAAGCAGCGCAGCGATGTTCACCGGGCGGCCGTTGCGGCGAAGTTCTACAAGGACCCTGGGGCGGCCCTGTCCTGCTGAACCAATCGGATCCCCCTGCCGGACCACCGTACCGACATCCACGCTCAGCCGGTCCAGATTTGCCAACAGGCTGGTCCAGCCATTGCCATGGTCGATGATCACGATCTCCCCATAGCCGCGATATTTGCCGGCAAAGGCAATACGGCCCCTTGTAGGCGCCACGACTTGCGCCAGCGGCTGCGTTGCGATGGTGAGCCCCCGCGCCCGGACACCGGCTTCGGATAGTTCGCCCATACCCGTCACTACCTCACCCATCACCGGCATCCGATAGGCTGGCGGTCCCCGCCGCACCGTCTGCATCCCTGCTTTAGGCAGCCCCATTGTCCCCGGTCTTGAGGGGCGAAGCAATGGCCCCGGCAGCAGGGCGAGTTCTTCACGGACATTGCCCGCGACACGCAACTGGTCCATCAGGTCGACGATGTCACGGGCCTTTTCGCCCAAAGCCACCGCTCTGTCCGCTTCAAGATTGGCGGTGCTGGCAAGGGCGCGCGCGGCAAAGCGTTTGCGCATTTCCATTTTGTGCAGCTCCGTCCGTTGGGCAGCGAGCGCCAAGCGTCCAGCGACGAGCGAGGCGCGCGCCTGATCGGCGTCTGCGCGCAACTGGCGGCTTTTTTCCAATTCAGCGCGAAGGCCGGCCGTGCGTGCCCGGATCAAAGGCAGCACATTGGCAAGGACAGCGCGCAAATGCACCAGATCCGAAATCGACCCCGGCTGCACCAGCGCCGTTGCCGGTGGCCGCCGCGCCATCAATTGCAGCGCGGCCGTCAGGCGGACAATGGGTTCCTGCCGCTCGGCCAGCCGCGCATTCTGGGCGCGCTGCAGCCGTGCAATGATGGCGACGCGGGCCTGCGCCGCCTGAATGTCGGCCTCCGCCGCCTGAATGCCCGCCGCCAGCGCCGCCGCCTGTCGCCGCGCCCGCTCCGCCTCCTCACGCGCCTCTCCCGCTTCGCGCTTCAGCCTTTGGCTCCGCTGCCGGGCGGCTTGCGCCTGCTTCTTGGCTGCAATCAGCGCCTGCTGCTCATCGGCGAGGCTTTGAGCATGAGAGGGCGCGGCGATGACCAGTGCGGCCAGCATCAGCAAGAAAAGCGGGCACCTCATACCCCTATCCTTCGCGGTGATAGGGGTGATTGGAAAGGATGCTGGTCGCGCGCCATAATTGCTCGGTCAGCATTGCCCTTGCGAGCATGTGCGGCCAGGTGGCGCGGCCAAAGGCGATGAGCAGGTCTGCCCCTTTCCGCTCGGCATCATCAAAGCCGTCGGCTGCGCCGATCAGGAACCGGCATTCCCGCACTCCCTGGTCGCGCCAGCCTTCAAGCTTCCTGGCGAAGGCCATCGATGAAAGCTGCTCCCCCTTCTCGTCCAGCATCACAGTCACGCAAGCGGGCGGGGCCGGAGGGACCTTGCCCCCCTTGTCGGGCATTTCGCTGATTTTCACGGGCCAGCTTATGCGTTTTAGATAGCGGTCGACCAACTCCGCTTCGGGGCAGCGGCCAATCTTGCCGCGCGCGATGATGTGAAGCTGCACGGCCCCGTTCCTATCCGGTCATTCCGCAGCCTGATGGTAAAGCACCTCGCTGCGGATATGGATGGTCCGGGAAGCAAGGCGGATTTCCACGAGGAAGGTGCATAGCGCGGTGATCATCAGCAGCATCGCGATGATGAAAAGCAGTGCCACCGCCTGCCCCATGTGAACGTCGAAAAGCTGCGCCGAAAACAGCAGCACGACGACAAGGCAGACGGCGATGGCGCTGGCGACGCTGAGGAAGATGGAGCCGTTCACCACAGACATGCGCCAGTCGAGCTTCCTTATTTCATTTACCAGGCGATCATGCTCCTCCCCTGCCGTCTGAAGCACCAGCTTTTCAACTATTCTGGCGCGATCGATCACCCGCGCCAGCCGGCCCGCGCAGACATTCAGGAACGCGCCGATACCGGCGAGAAGAAAGACAGGCGCGACCGCCAATTGGATGGTCTGTGCAATCAGGGTCACGGTTTCCATGGGCCGAGTGATAGGGCCTGGAGTGATTTGGAGCCAGATGGAATCATCTGGCCGATTGGGAAATCAGGGCAGCTCTTGCCTTTCCCGCCAAATTCCGTCATAGGCCGCCGATCCGGGGTGAAGGGCGCGACTCTTCGCCCCTGATTTATTGAATGAAGACGATAGCCGGAGGGACGTCCGCATGGGGCGGCGTCAGCGATCGGCCAAATAAAGGAAGCATGAAACCATGCCGCTTTACGAGCATGTATTTCTTGCGCGTCAGGACCTGGCTCAGGCCCAGGTGGACGCGCTCGCACAGCAGGCAGCCCAGATTGTGGAAAGCAATCAGGGCAAGGTCATGAAGACCGAGAATTGGGGCCTGCGGAGCCTCGCATACAAGATCGCGAAGAACCGCAAGGCACATTATGTGCTGCTCAACATCGACGCGCCCGCTGGCGTGGTCGCCGAGTTGGAGCGCCAGACCCAGATCAACGAAGACATCATCCGTTACATGACCGTGAAGGTCGAGGGACTGGAAGCCGGTCCTTCGGTCATGATGCGCAAGAGCGAGCGCGGCGAGCGCCGCCCGCGCGGTGACGGCGAAGGCCGTGGACGTGATGGCGAAGGCCGCGGCCGTAGCCGCGACGCTGACGCCGAATAAGGAGATCCTGCACCATGGCACGCCCATTTTTCCGCCGCCGCAAGAGCTGCCCCTTCGCCGCCAAGGATGCGCCGAAGATCGATTACAAGGACGTCCGCCTGCTTCAGGGCTTTGTCTCTGAACGCGGCAAGATCGTTCCCAGCCGCATCACCGCGGTTTCCGCCAAGAAGCAGCGCGAACTGGCGCAGGCCATCAAGCGCGCGCGCCATATCGGCCTGCTTCCCTATATCGTGAAGTGAGGAGCAGAACCCATGGAAATCATTTTGCTCGAACGCATTGAGAAGCTGGGCGGCATTGGCGATGTCGTCACCGTGAAGAACGGTTATGCGCGCAATTATCTGCTCCCCAACAAAAAGGCGCTGCGCGCCAATGAGGCGAACCGCAAGGTTTTCGAAGCCAACCGGGCACAGATCGAAGCCGACAATGCAGCCAAGCGCACCGACGCCCAGACCGCGTCGAAGGACGTCGAGGGCAAGCAGGTCGTCCTGATCCGCCAGGCATCGAACGCGGGCCATCTTTACGGTTCGGTTTCGGTTCGTGACATTGTCGACGCGCTGCATGCCGATGGCGTCGCGGCGGTGAACAAGTCGATGGTGGTGCTGGAGCGCCCGATCAAGACGCTGGGCCTCTTCGACGTGCGCATCGCGCTGCACCCGGAAGTCGCCGTCACCGTTCAGGTGAACGTCGCCCGTTCGCCTGAGGAAGCAGAGCTTCAGAAGGAAGGCGTCGATGTGATGGCAGAGCTGTTCGAGAAGGAGACAGCCGGCTTCACCGAAGAATATGACCCGAATGCGGAACCCGGCGAAATTGCCGCCGAGGTGTTCGAGGAGCGTTCCGAAGAAGCCTGAGCCTTGTTCAGGGTCGCATGAAGAAGCCGCCCACCTTCGGATGGGCGGCTTTTTTGCGGGAATGGGTAGCGCTTCGTTCGCGCTCCACGCCGGGATGGATTCATCCCAAGGACGATAATCCAACAAGAGAGACCTTGGCGGCCTTGACACCCAACACGGCTGCTGAGCTTGTCGAAGCCTGTCCTGAGCGGGCTTGGTTCAGATTAAACGCATGACGCCCTAAACCCCCGCCGCCAGCACAAGCGCCTGTTCAAAACTTTCCGCCAGCACAAGCGGCGCCGCTGGTCCATGTGCCTCGATATGCGCCAGCCTCCCCAGCAGATCGTCCTCGCTGGTACACAGGATCACAGCACTTCCAAGCCGCGCGCATTGGCGGCGGAGTTCCGCCAGGGCCACAAGGCCGCTGGAATCCAGATAGGGCACCTCCTCCATCCGCAGGATGATCGCCCGGGGAGGGCGGTCGATCCGCTTCAGCACCTCGACCAGCTCGCCAGCAACGCCAAAAAAGAACGGGCCAGTGATACGGAAGACTTCGACCCCCTCTGGAAGCCCTTCGCGTTGCCCCGGTTCTTCCGCAATATCATCGGACAAAGTGCTGATTTGCACTGTGCGGGCCATGCGCGCCATGAACATGAGCGAGGCCAAGGTCACACCGACGCCAATCGCCACCGTGAGGTCCACCAGCACCGTAAGTCCGAAGGTGATGAGCAGCACTGCCCGGTCATCCGCTGAGATCCGCAGGAGGCTGACGAAGCGGCCTGCCTCGCTCATGCCCCAAGCGACCATCAGCAGGACTGCGGCGAGCGCCGCCATCGGCACCAGCTTCATGAGATCGCTCGCAAAGAGGACGAAGAGCAGCAGCGCAAGGGCATGAACCATGCCCGCAATGGGACTCGTGCCGCCGCTGCGGACATTGGTCGCGGTCCTGGCAATTGCTCCGGTAGCGGGCAAGCCGCCGAACAGCGCCGATCCCGCATTGGCGACGCCCTGCGCCACCAGTTCCTGATTGGAGCGGTGCCGGTATCCGGTCATGCCGTCCGCTACCACCGCCGAAAGCAACGCCTCTATTCCCGCCAGGAAGGCTATGGTGAAGGCGGCCGGAAGCACCTCAACCAGCTTCTCCAAGCCGAAGCTCGGCAAGGATGGCATGGGAATACCCGCTGGCAAGGCCGGAAAGCGGGATCCGATGGTTGCGACGTCCAGCCCGCCAAGCCGCACGGCCAGGACCGCCATCATGATGACCAGCAGATAGGCAGGCAATTTCGGCGCGAATCGGCGCAGCAACAGGATCATGGCAAGGCAGCCCAATCCCAGCAGCAGCGTCGGTCCGTCAAAGGTGGACGCCGTCTGATAATAGGCCTGCCAGCGGGGCAGGAAGTCCGCTGGAGCATCGGGGATGGAAAGCCCAGCCAGATCCATGATCTGAGTGGTAGCGATAATTACGGCTATGCCAGCAGTAAAACCCGTCACGACCGGCGCTGGAATGTAGCGGATAAGCCCGCCCAGCCGCGAATAGCCGGCAATGACCAGGATGATCCCGGCGAGCAGCGTCGCCAGCACGAGCCCGTCATAGCCATGTTTCGCGATGACGCTGAACACCACGACCACAAAGGCGCCGGTGGGGCCTCCGATCTGGACGCGGGAACCGCCCAAGAGGGAAATGAGGAAGCCCGCGACTATGGCGGTGATCAGGCCCTTGTCCGGCGACGCCCCGCTCGCAATTCCGAGAGCCATGGCAAGAGGCAGGGCCACGACCGCTACCGTCAAACCGGCCATGGCATCGGCTTGCAACTGCCTCCACCCATATCCTTCCGCCAGGACAGTCGCCAATTTGGGCAGGAAGCGTTCATGAGAAGCGCGGACAGACTGCGCCGGGGAAGGATCCGGCGGGTGAGCGCGGCCCGTTCGGTCTAGCCAGCTTTCAAAAATCGGCATTCTGCCTTCCTCCAGGCATGATCAGGCGAACCCCGCGGCCGCCGCCACTGCTGGGCACATCGTCACCGATCAGCTCGATTCCTGCCGCCCGCAGACCAGTCACGATCTTCGTCAGCGTGTCGACATTTCCCCTGACAATGCCGCCCGACGCCTCCATGCGTTGCACCGTGGGCAGCGACACGCCCACCAGCGCAGCCAGCCCCCGCTGGTCAATACCCAGCAGCGCCCGTGCCGCGCGAAGCTGTCCCGATGTTATCATTCAAGCATCCATATTGATGTTTTATACATCAATTATGCACGTTGATATATCCCGTCGATTGCTTTATGGCAAGCGCCATGACCCAGGCTCAAGATCGCCCGTTCCTGCCGATATTGCAACGCGCATTACGCGGCCAGTGCCCCTCCTGTGGCGAGGCGCCGCTCTTTTCCCGCTTCCTGAAGCCCGTGAAGAGTTGCGATCATTGCGGCCAGAACTGGGAGGGGCATCAGGCGGACGATTTCCCGGCCTATCTCGTCATCCTGCTGCTCGGGCACATCATCGTGCCGGTTCTCATTGAGGTGAACATGATCTTCAACGTGCCCCTGTGGGCACAGATGCTGTTCTGGCCTGCCCTGACGGCAGTGCTGGCCCTGCTGATGATTCAGCCAGCCAAGGGCGCGGTGATCGCTTTCCAATGGTCCCGGCGGATGCACGGGTTCCAAAATAGCTGATCAGCCTCGCCTGCCATTGCTATCGAACGCTTCGAGTTCGTAGGCGATGGATGCTTCAACCAGCCTCTCCCAGAGGTCGGCCACCAGATCCCCGGGAAGGCCCAGTCCAACCGCCTCGGCGCGAACATTGGCGATGACCTCTGCCTTGCGCGCTTCATCCCGCACCATATCGCGGCCGGTCTTGATCCTGGCCGCGGCCCGCATATAGCCAAAGCGCTGCGCAAGCAGCAGCATCAGCTCGCGGTCCAGTGCGTCCACCCCGGCGCGGACTTCACGCATGGTCTGACATTGATCGGCGGCAATGACGGGCTCATTCTGCATGGTGCCGCCTTAGCATCGCCTGCGCCCCTGTCGAGCCGGGAAATGGCCGAGGGGATGGGACTTGACTCCAGTGCCCTCCCCCGTCATAGGCACCCCTTCGCAATTGGCCCCGCACCCCGGTGAAGCGGTGGCCCTGCCTGACCTGGCTCGGGTAGCGCGGAATACCGGGAAGAACCATTGCCTTTCCCGAAGCCGGACGGTTTTCGGAACAGGAAGGCGATAAGACGTTGTGGCAATTGTAAGGAATTACCGATGACGAAGCGCACCAGCGCCAAGTACAAACTCGACCGCCGGATGGGTGAAAACATCTGGGGCCGCCCGAAATCTCCCGTCAACAAGCGTGAATATGGCCCCGGCCAGCACGGACAGCGCCGCAAGGGCAAGATGTCCGACTATGGCATTCAGCTCCGCGCCAAGCAGAAGCTTAAGGGCTATTATGGCGACGTCACCGAAAAGCAGTTCAAGAAGGCCTATATCGAGGCCGCCCGCATGAAGGGCGACACCGGCCAGAATCTGATCGGCCTGCTTGAGCGCCGCCTGGACGCGGTCGTCTATCGCGCCAAGTTCGCGCCCACCATCTGGTCCGCGCGTCAGCTCGTTTCGCACGGCCACATCTATGTGAATGGCGTCAAGTGCAACATTGCCAGCCGCCTTGTGAAGCCGGGCGACGAGATCAGCCTTGGCAAGAAGGCGCAGGAAATGGCCCTGGTGATGGAAGCGCAGAGCCTCGCTGAGCGCGACATTCCCGATTATGTGGCGCCGGACGGCACCGCCAAGGTCAGCTATGTCCGCGTGCCGACGCTGGACGAGGTCCCTTACCCCGTGCGGATGGAACCCAATCTGGTCGTCGAATTCTATTCGCGCTGACCGGATTTTCCGGGATGGACAGGAAAGCGGCCTCCTTCGGGGCCGCTTTTTTGTTGGGGCAAACTGTTGGCGTCGGGCGATGTTGCTTTTGGAGGGGCGGGTTCCCGTCCTCACAAGAGCACAGCCAATACGCAGGGCACAAAAAAAGAGCGGCGAAACCGCCGCTCCCCTTTCTTCCTCAAGGGAAGGAACTCAGTCTTCCGGCGCGATGATGACCTTCAGGCCATCCAGTTCCTCACCGAAATTGATCTGACAGGACAGGCGGGAATATTCGTTGCGGTGATCGGAGCTGTCCAGAAGATCATTCTCATCATCGGTCATGGCAGTCAGCTTGTCCGCGAAAGCCGGATCGACGTGGACGTGACAAGTGGCACAGGAGCAGCATCCGCCGCACAGCGCCAGCAGCTCGTCAAAACCATTGTCACGAATGATTTCCATGAGTGACAGACCAGCTTCGGCCTCGATCGTCTTTTCCTCACCCTCACGGGTCACCACCGTTATTTTCGGCATTAAGCCCTCCTAAATTCGCACTCAGCCGCTAATAGGGGGCGATGCGCATAAATCAAGCCAAAGTGGCGGCCTTCACCTGACTTGGCTGAAACGAGGGATTTTATGGGATTGAGCCAGGAACAACTGAGGACATCCATGGATGCACTTGCCGCGCTGGAACCGGGATTCGGCGCGGCTCTGGGCCGCGTCGGTTATCCCGAGCCGCGAATCCGTCCTCCCGGTTACCAGACCCTGCTTCGCACCATTGTCGGCCAGCAGGTCAGCGTCAAAGCGGCGTCCGCAGTCTGGGACAGGCTGGAGGCGCTGCTTGGCACCGGTTGCGCCCCGGATCGTCTGCTGGCGTCGGATTTCGACTGTCTACGAGCCTGCGGGCTGTCACGGCAGAAACAAGGCTATGCCCGGAGCCTTGCAGAACTGGTGACTTCAGGTGAGCTTGACCTTCACAGTCTGCCGGAAGATGACGAGGAGGCCATTGCCGCCCTGGTAGCAGTCAAGGGAATCGGCCGCTGGTCGGCGGAGATTTACCTGCTGTTCGCCGAGGGGCGGCCCGACATCTGGCCCGCGGGCGATCTGGCCGTCCAGATCGAAGTGGGCCGTATCCTGGGCTTACCGGAACGGCCGAGTGAAAAGGCCACTCGAGCACTGGCCGAAGCCTGGCGCCCGCATCGCGGCGCCGCCGCCATCATGGCCTGGCATCACTATAATAATAAGGGACTGGGAATGCCGGTTTGATCCCAGTTTACTGACTGGAGGCGATAGCGTCCCTTAATCTAACAATACGGCATCCGACCGCGGCATCCGGATAGATATCGGGCTTCGTACTTTCGACCGCCACAGCGATGACCGGCGGGAAAGCCCAGCACAGCGCCGCCACCCGGTCGCAGAAATGTTCCTGAAGCGCGAATTTCTGCGCGCTGGCCAATTTTCCGATTTCGAGCCGCAGGAAATCATAATCGACCACTTGTGTGATCTCATCCCCCACCGGCCCGTCATATAAGGAAAGCATTTCCACCGTGATGAGCACCGGCTGCGGCCGTTCAAGCTCATGGGCGTGAATGCCAAGGAACATGCCGACCGTGTAATTTTCCAGACGCGTCACATAGGCATGGGCAATATCGACGCCCTGCGGCAGGAAACGGAACAAGAGGCTCATGCTTGCCCGCCCAGAAACATGACGTCGCGGCGTTGATCCATGAAGCGCTGTCCTCCATCCACCCAAATGCATTGTCCGTTGATTGCCGGGCTGTTTAGCAACATCCCTACCGCCGCGGCTACATGCTCGGGCGAAGACACCCGCCCAAGCAAATTATAGGCGGCGACCGATTGGAATTCTGCTTCGCTCTGACCGGCACTCGGCAGGGTTATGCCCGGCGCGACGGCATTTACCCGGCATCGTCCCGCAAACTCCTGGGCCATCAGGGTGGTCGCGCCTGCAAGCGCATAGCGGCTGAGCGAGTAGCTGAAAAAGTCCGGGTTGGGATTGGCCAGTTTCTGGTCGAGAAGGTTGACGATAGCGCCTGTCACGCCTTGCGGCAGCTGCTCCACCAATTGTCTCGCCAGCAGCACCGGAGCCATCAAATTGGTGCGGAAATGCTGTTCCAGGCTGCCCCTGCTTACCGTTCCGGCGCGGTCGAACTCGAAAAGGGAAGCATTATTGATCAAAGCGTAGAGTGGTTCGCCAAGGGCGATCGCTGCACGGTCAATGAGCGTTTCCGCTTCAGCCGGATCGGCAAGATCGGCATCGCACAGCACGGCACGACCTCCAGCGGCCAGCAACTCCGCCTGCAAGGCCTTCGCTGCGGTGGCGGAACGGCGATAGTGGATCACCACGCCATAGCCCTGCGCGGCCAGGGTCCTAGCGATAACGGCTCCGATCCTCTGTGCCGCGCCGGTAACCAGCACATATTTGAGCGGTCTGTCCGCTCCCGTCATGGCTCAGCCCACGCCCATCAGCGCCAGCACTTCCTCGCGGCTTTTCTCATCCTCGCGGAAGACGCCCATCATGCGGCTCGTCTTCATCGTGACGCCCGGAGTCCTGACGCCCCGCGCGGTCATGCAAGCGTGGGTGGCTTCAATGACGACGGCCACACCCTGCGGCTTCAGATAGTCCCAGATGCAGTCCGCCACCTCCGCCGTCAGCCGCTCCTGCACCTGCAGACGGCGCGCGAAAGCGTGAAGAACCCGGGCGAGCTTCGAGATTCCGACCACATGATCGCGGGGCAAATAGGCGATGTGGGCCACGCCGATGATCGGAGCCATATGATGTTCGCAATGCGACTGGAAAGGAATGTCCTTCAACAGGACGATTTCATCATAGCCCCCGACCTCTTCGAACACCCGGTTCAAATGTTGCGCAGGATCTTCGGAATAGCCTTGGCAATATTCCTTCCAGGCACGCGCCACGCGCTTGGGCGTATCCAGCAGGCCCTCCCGCTCAGGATCGTCGCCTGCCCAACGGATCAACGTTCGAACAGCATCCTGAACCTCTCCGGGTACAGGAATTTTCGCTGGCGCTTCAACAATATCGCCATCCTCATCGTTGACTGAATAAGCCAAGGCTGCTGTCCCCTCGTCCGGTCAATCCCATTGCTGAGGAGCCATATGGGGTGCAAAGCCGGAAAAGGCCAGTGCGCGAATGCATTCCTTGCCGATATGATGCGACCAAAAAATACCCGCCGCGAGTGTCCTCACGGCGGGCAGGTCTTTCCTCCCCAGGAAAGTTCGGATGCAGCGGGAGCTATGCTGCGAATTGGTTCATCGTATTATGGATGCCGCCAGCCTTGAGGGCGGCTTCGCCCGCGAAATATTCCTTATGGTCATCGCCGATGTCGGAACCCGACATGTTCTGGTGCTTGACGCAAGCGATGCCCTGGCGGATTTCCTGGCGCTGGACATTGAGGACATAGCCCAGCATCCCGGCCTCGCCGAAATATTCCCGCGCCAGATTGTCGGTCGACAGCGCAGCGGTGTGATAGGTCGGCAGCGTGATGAGGTGGTGAAAAATGCCCGCCCGCTTCGCTGCGTCGCGCTGGAAGGTGCGGATCTTCTCATCGGCCTCGGCGGCCAGATCGGTGCCGTCATAGTCGACGCTCATCAGCTTGGCGCGGTCATAGGCCGACACGTCCTTGCCCTCCGACTGCCAGCGGTCGAACACCTGCTGGCGGAAGTTCAGCGTCCAGTTGAAGGAAGGCGAGTTGTTGTAAACCAGCTTCGCATTGGGAATGACTTGGCGGATGCGATCGACCATGCCCGCAATCTGTTCGATATGCGGCTTCTCGGTCTCGATCCAGAGCAGGTCCGCGCCATTTTGAAGCGAGGTGATGCAGTCGAGCACGCAGCGGTCCTCGCCGGTCCCGGGACGGAACTGGAAAAGGTTGCTCGGCAGGCGCTTCGGGCGCATCAGCTTGCCGCCGCGATTGATGATGACGTCGCCATTGGCCTGGGCAATGTCAGCAATCTCTTCGCAGTCGAGGAAGCTGTTATACTGGTCGCCAATGTCGCCGGGCTCGCGGCTGAAGGCGATCTGCTTGGTAAGGCCAGCACCAAGGGAGTCGGTCCGGGCGACGATGATGCCGTCCTCAACACCCATTTCAAGGAAGGCGTAGCGGCAGGCGCGGATCTTCGCCAGGAAGTCCTCATGGGGCACAGTGACCTTGCCGTCCTGGTGGCCGCACTGCTTTTCGTCCGACACCTGATTTTCGATCTGGAGGGCGCAAGCTCCCGCTTCGATCATCTTCTTGGCGAGCAGGTAAGTCGCTTCCGCATTGCCGAAACCCGCGTCGATATCCGCGATGATGGGGACAACATGGGTTTCGTAATTGTCGATGGCGGTCAGGAGCTGCTTTGCCTTGATCTGATCGCCGGCCTTGCGCGCGGCGTCGAGATCGCGGAACATCATGCCGAGTTCACGGGCGTCGGCTTGCTTGAGGAAGGTGTAAAGCTCCTCGATGAGAGCCGGTACCGACGTCTTCTCATGCATCGACTGGTCGGGCAGCGGACCGAAGTCGCTGCGGAGCGCGGCCACCATCCAGCCGGAGAGATAAAGGTAGCGCTGCTTGGTTGAGCCAAAATGCTTCTTGATGGCAATCATCTTCTGCTGCGCGATGAAGCCGTGCCAGCAACCCAGCGACTGGGTGTAGTTGGCGGGATCGGCATCATAAGCCGCCATGTCCTGGCGCATGATCTTTGCGGTATAGCGGGCAATGTCGAGGCCGGTGCGAAACCGGTTCTGCAACTGCATGCGGGCGGCGGATTCGGCGTCAATACCGTCCCAGGTGCCGTTGAACCCCTTAATAAGCTGGCTGAGATGGGCGATCTGATCGGAATAGCTCACAATATGCTCCTTCGCGTAGACGGACCCGCCGCCCGAGGCCAGGCGGCGGATCGACTTTCCTCCCGGAAATGATTTTGGATCAGGCCAAGCGCCCCAGACGATGATAAAGGGCGCTGTATTTGCTGGATTCAGGCTTATCCTGAACTTCCTTGAGATAATGGGCCACGGCCTGCTTCATCAGCGCGAAGTCTTCCGTGGAGAAGACGGCGCGGGGTCGTTCCTGCTGCTCGGTCATCTTGTTTCTCCTTGCATCTTCGCTGCCGCGTTGTGCGGTGGCGTTGAAAGAGAAATGCGGCCGCGGAGGGATTCGCGCCATCAGTTTTGTAAAAAATTGTGGAGAGATGGTGTTCAAATTCCGCTACGCCTTAGTAATGTTGTAAATTATTTACAAAGAAGAAACAGGATGCTATCCACTTGTCGCGCAAATCTCCTTGTCCCTGCCCAGGCAGGGGGCCCGCTTCTCTCCCTAAGCTTTGAGAGAAAAGCGGGGGGCCGCTGCCACTGCAAGAGCGACGGATCTCCAATCAGTTAAGTGCCGGAACCAAAAAATGGCCGATCAGAAACTCTTCGCCGGACATGCCGTAAAGCGCCTTCGCCGCAGGGCTTCGATGACGCAGATCGCACTGGCCGACGCGCTGGACATCTCCCCCAGCTACCTGAACCTCATCGAGCGCAATCAAAGGCCCTTGAGCGCGGCCCTGATGCTGCGGCTGGCGGAGCGTTTCGATTTTGATCCCCGTACGCTGACGGACGATGTGCCGGGCGGAGGCATAGACGGGCTTCGCCGCCGCCTCGCCGATCCCATCTTCGCCGATCTTCAGATCGATCGCACCGAAATTGAGGAATGGCTGGCGGCCGCGCCGGGCGGAGCAGAAGCCTTTGCGCGCCTGTTCGACCGCATGGCGGAAGGCGGGACGCCATCGAAAGGCACTGGCGAAACGGGGCCAGTCACGCTGGTGCGCAAGGAGATCGAACGCTGGCGCAACCATTTTGCTGACCTCGACGCCCAGGCCGAAGCACTCGCGGACGAATTGCGCCTTGGGGCTGGCGACCTCTATGGCGCGATTGCCGAACGCCTGCGCATCAAGCATCAGCTTGCCATCCGCATCCTGCCCGCCGAAGTCATGCCGGACCGGCTGCGGCGGCTGGACCTGCACGCGCGGCAATTGCAGCTCTCCGAGATGCTCGACCCGGCATCGCGGACATTCCAGGCCGCCTTCCTCCTTGGACAGATTGAAGCTCGAGAGGAAATCGAGGCGCTCGTCGGTGGCGCGGGCTTTGCCGAACGGACGGCAGAGCGGTTCTTCCGCCGGCATCTGACCAGCTATTTCGCCGCGGCGATCATGATGCCTTATGCCCGTTTTCTCCGGGCTTGCGAGGCAAGCGGCTATGACCTCTTTCTGCTTCAGCGCCGCTTTGGCGCAGGCTTTGAACAACTCGCGCACCGTCTGACCACGCTCCAGCGCGTGGGCGCGCGCGGGCTGCCCTTCTTCATGTTGCGCATCGACCGGGCGGGGCAGGTATCGAAACGCTATGCCGGCGCATCGGGCGCGGAACTCGCAGAGGCGGAAGGACGCTGCCCGCTTTGGGCAATCCATGCAGCCTTTGAGCGGCCCGGCGAAATTCGCAGGCAATTGGTCGAGCTTGAGAGCGGAGAACGCTGGTTCACCCTGTCGCGAACAGTGCAAGGCCATGGATTTGGAGCGGGCATCAATGCCATGTTCGCCATTGGCCTGGGCCTGAAGGCAAATCTTGCCTCCCCGTTGGTCGATGCGAGCGGCCTTGACCTTGAATCCGGCAGGGCGATGCCCATCGGCCTTGGTTGTCCCGCATGTACCCGTTCCGCCTGCCCGCAACGGTCTTCTCCGCCCAGGGGCCGGACCTTGACCTTCAGCGAGCGCGAACGGGGTTTGAGCCCGTTTGAATTTGTGACCGGCTGACCGGCCGATGTCCATTACCGGCCGGTCAATTCCTGGATAGAGATCAGCGATGGGGCTGATGCACGACCCTGAAATAGGGCTTCACTGTCGTCCAGCCTTCGGGAAACCGCTCGCGCGCTTCCTCATTGCTGACCGCCGGCACGATGATGACGTCTTCGCCTTCCTTCCAGTTCACGGGCGTCGCAACCTTATGCTCGGCCGTCAGTTGGCAGGAATCGAGCAGACGCAGGACTTCATCGAAATTGCGTCCCGAACTCATGGGATAGACCAGCATCGCCTTGATGAGCTTGTCCGGGCCGATCAGGAACACGGTTCTGACGGTCTGGTTATTGGCTGCAGTGCGCCCCTCCGACGTCGTGCCTGCATCAGCGGGCAGCATGTCATAGAGCTTTGCGACAGCAAGGTCATGATCGCCGATCAGCGGATAATCGACATGCCCGCCGGTGGCTTCTTCAATATCATTGAGCCAGACGCGATGGTCGGTGACCGGGTCCACCGAAAGGCCGATCACCTTGCAATTGCGCTTTTCAAATTCCGGTTGCAGCTTCGCCAGATATCCAAGCTCGGTCGTACAGACCGGCGTAAAGTCCTTTGGGTGCGAAAACAGGACGCACCATGAGTCGCCCAGCCAATCATGGAAATTGATGGGACCGTGCGTTGTCTCCGCATGAAAATCGGGAGCAACGTCGCCAATGCGCAGGGCCATAGCACCTCTCCTTCAATGCTCCGGGAAGGAATGGAGATTAACATGAGTCGCGCTTTCGTGCCATCCTGACCTCATGGTTTGCTCCAGTGCGCCTTTCGGCTTGCGTGAGAGGCGCCTCTTCCCAATATCGGCCCGATGACCGATTTTTCCGTTCTCGATCTCGTACCGGTGACGGAGGGCAGCAATGTTTCCGCTGCCCTCGCCAACGCCGCCGATCTTGCCCGTCATGTCGAGGCGCTGGGCTACAAGCGCTATTGGGTGGCGGAACATCATGGCATGCCCGGGATCGGCAGCTCAGCAACATCGCTGGTGATCGCGCAGGCCGGAGCGGCCACGTCCACTATCCGCATCGGAGCGGGCGGCGTCATGCTGCCCAACCACGCGCCGCTGGTCATCGCCGAACAGTTCGGCACGCTGGCAGCGCTGTACCCCGGCCGCGTCGATCTGGGGCTTGGCCGGGCACCCGGATCCGATCAGCGGGTCGCCATGGCGCTGCGCCGCAATCTTCAAACCGATCCCAACCAGTTTCCACGCGATGTGATGGAACTGCAGGCCTATTTCGCCGACGATCCCAAGCTTGGCATCACTGCCGTTCCGGGCGCCGGAGAGGAAGTGGAAATCTGGATACTGGGCTCAAGCCTTTTCGGCGCGCATCTGGCGGCGCTGCTTGGCCTGCCCTATGCCTTCGCTTCGCATTTTGCTGCCGACGCGCTGGATGAGGCGATCGCGCTCTATCGAGAGAAATTCCGGCCTTCGCCGCAGCTCGACAGGCCCCGCGTCATGTTGGGCTACGGCATATTCGCCGCGGAAAGCGAAGAGGAGGCGCATCATCTCGCCTCCTCCTGGCAGCAGGCAATGGTAGCGCTCCGCACAGGGAGGCCCGGTAAACTGCCCCCGCCGGTGTCGGGCTATTATGACAGCCTTGCTCCCCATGCGCGGCAAATCACCGATGGCCTCCTGCGCTGCGCCTCCATCGGGACGCGCGAAACAGTCCAGAAGGACCTGCGAAATTTCATCGGCCAGACCGGCGCCGACGAAATCATCATTACCTGCCAGATGTTCGACCATGAGGCGCGCAAACGATCCTACAGCATTGCGATGGAAGCGGTGAGCGCGCTTCATGGGAGCCCGGCAGGCGGTTAACTTTTGCCCTGCCCGCCGTGCCGAACCGGAACAGCCAAAATAGCCGTCTGGCACATTCCGCTTGATTGGCTAACAGTCCGTCAAACAGGGCAGGACAATGGCAGGCAGGATTCGCAGGATCATGGCAACGGCGGGAACCAAGCCGCTTCTGGCTGCGATACCGCTCGCTCTGCTCCTGTCCGTGACGGGGCTGCCCGGCCATTCTCCTGAAGCGCCAAAGAGCAGGCCGCGCCCGGCGGCAGCCTTGCCGGTCGAGAAAGCCTCTGTGGTGACAAAACCCGTTCCGCTGGATGATCCCTTCATCGTCAAGCGTGTGCTGAATATCGAGGGTCCGTTCACCCATGGCAGCTATGTCTGGGACGACAAGGATGTACCCGCGGGGCCGGTCGTCATCACCATCGATCTCAAGGCCCAGACGCTGTCGGTCTTTCGGGGCGGCTATGAAATCGGTGCGGCCGTGATTCTATATGGCGCAGATGATAAGCCGACACCGCTCGGCACATTTCCAATATTGGAAAAGGACGCCGATCATGTGTCCAACCTCTATGACGCGCCCATGCCCTATATGTTGCGTCTGACCAATGACGGTGTGGCGATCCACGGCAGCGATGTGGAATGGGGATCGGCGACCCATGGTTGCATTGGCGTTCCTGCGGAATTCGCCGCGCTGCTGTTTGAACAGGCCCAGCCCGGCGACCGCGTGATCATCACCGCTGGAAAGATGATGGCGGTGGGCCAGGGTGGAGCATCCCCCGCCGTTACGCCCAGATAGTCGTAACGGCGGAAGCCGCCTGGCAAAAGTTAGAACTGGGCCTTCACGGTCAGGCCATAGGTGCGCGGATCGCCAAGCTGACCAACGATCAGGCCAGTGCTTCCTGACTGCTGCGCGAGCAGTTCATAATATTTCTCGGCGAAGGCATTTTTCACCCAGCCGTAAATGTCCCATTTGCCCTCGACGCGGAAGCCCGCGCGGAAGTTGGTCAAGGCGTAGCCCTTGACGTCCATATAGGCCGAACGCGACGGGTTGGACGAGAATTTGGAGCGGTAACTGCCCTCGACCCCGGCATAAACCTCTCCGTCAAGGCCGAGCAGCTTGGCCGGAATATTATATTCCGCGCCGTAGGAGAAAGCCCATTTAGATATGCCGGGCAGCCACTGGCCCGAAATGTCGCAACTGGCAGGGCTGAGACCGCCTGGCGTGCCGGCGGGACTGGGCGTCTGACCGGCCGCCACGGTCGTGCCACCGGACAGCTCGGGCGGGCAAGGAGCGCCGGTGAACTTCACATATTCATGGTCGGTAAAAGTGCCGCTCGCATAGGCATTGAAGCGATCGGAGGGACGGAACGCCAGATCGGCCTCAATACCGCGCACGCGCACCTTGTCTGCGTTCGCGAGATAGCCGCGAACCGTGCTGATGGCTCCGCTGTTCACCAGCGCCTGATAGTCGGATATTTCGGTCCAGAAGCCCGCCAGATTGAACGTCGCTCTCCGGTCCAGCAATGTGGTCTTGAGGCCCACCTCATAATGATTCACATCCTCCGGCTTGACCGTCGTGACGCTGAGGATCGGATTGTTGCTGGAATCGAGCGGCAGGCCGGAAAGATTGATACCGCCGGACTTGAAGCTCTTCGCATAGGTTGCATAGGCAAGAATATCGTCCGTGACCTGATAGGAAATGGTGAAGTCACCCGAGACATTCCAGTCGCTGAACTTCGGGTCATAGCTTTGCGGCGGCAGCGTGGCGCACTGGTCGCGCACGACGCTGCTGGTGGGCGTGGGGTTGCAGATGACCAGATTGCCCGCGCCATCCGTCACCGTCGCAACATAACGGCCCGACTTCTTGTCATAATTGACCCGCAGGCCCGGCTGAAGCGTCAGCCGGTCAGTGACCTTCCAGCTAAGCTGGCCGAAAGCGGCGATGCTGGTGGTCTTGAGATGAATGTCATTTTCCGAGCGCAACCCGTCCAGAACAGCGGGATTGCTGGCATTGGCGCTGGTGGGATTGAGCAGCCAACGGCTCGCCGCCGCGCCCTGTTCCTGCGCGCCCGTCGTGTGCTGCTTTTGATGATAGGCAAAGAGGCCTAGCACATAGTCGAAGCGATTGCCCTCAACGGCGTAGCGGAATTCCTGCGAATATTGATTTTGTTTCGACGGGTTCGCCGAAACGGTGGTGATCGGAAGGCCGGTAAAGTCACGGTCGTTCGAAGGGCCCCAATTCCAGAAGCGCCACGCCGAAACAGAGGTCAGGGTGCCCGGCCCCAACTGCCATTCGGCGCGGAGCGATACGCCCCCAATCTCCTGAAAGGCATCCAGCGACGTATCAAGATCAGTCACGCGGTCAAAGGCGTTGGTGCTGGGCGGCGCATAATTGAAGGCGGCGGCCAGGGCAGCGAACTGCCGGTTGAGGGGGCGCTGGGTGGAACCGGTGCGAACGAAGATCTGCGCGCAGCATTCCGGATCCTGGCGGTTATAGTCCGCAGACAGCGTGACATCGAGCGCCTCGGTCGGCCGCCACAGCAGCACGCCGCGCAGCCCGAGATTGTCCTGCTCGTTCACCCGATTCTGCGTCGTGACATTGTAGATCGTGCCGCGCCGGTCGGTCGAGGAGGCGGCAAGACGGATTGCCAGCTTGTCCTCTATGAGCGGTCCCGAAATCGATGCCTTGGCCTGGACATAGCCAAGATTGCCGACCGAAACCTCCGCCCGGCCTTCAAATTCGAAGCTGGGCTTGCGCGTCGTGATATTGATCGCGCCAGCGGTCGTGTTCTTGCCATAGAGCGTGCCCTGCGGTCCTCGCAGCACCTCGACCTGTTCCACGTCCAGGAAGTCGAAGGTCGCTGCTGCGATGCGGCTGTTATAGACCTGATCGATATAGACGCCGACACCCTGCTCGATCCCGTCATTGGTGAGCCCGAAGGGAGCGCCAAGGCCGCGGATGTTCGCCGCCGAATTGCGCGGGTTGGTGGAATAGAACTGCAATGAAGGCTGAAGCTGCGTCAGCCGCGCCACATTGAAGCTGCCGGTGGATTCCAGCGTCTTTGAATCGACCACCGAAATGGCGACCGGCACATCCTGAATGTCCTCGGCTCGCCGCCGCGCCATGACGATGATGCTATCGCTCTGCGACGCGCCATCGGCCGCCGCTACATCGTCGGCAGCAAAGGCATGGGGTGAGAGCGCGGCCGCAGAAGCTGTGGCCAGCCACAGAAAACGTCTGATCATAAATTCCCCTTTGGGTTGGATCATGACGCCTCCGGTCGACCGGTCAGCTTGTCATCAATGTCTTGGGATAAAATCGCGCCTCCATCTGCCTGGTCGGCGCTTTGCAGTTGGCGGTCCGGGACATGCCGGAAGGCCGGAAATTTTTTGGACCGGGACGTTACCGGCCAATCAAGTCAAGCGGGACGCAGCCGCTTCTTCTCAGTCACGTCGATCTGAACCACCCGATCCTCATGGATGGTGAGGGAAATAGTGCCGTAACGCAGGCTCATCAGCGCGTCGCGCACGCTTCGCAAGCTTTCCTCCACATGTAGCTGCTTATCGGGACCAGCCACCCGTCCGTTGTTTACCACCATCATCAGCCTCCATTGGCAAAAGCCATGACGCGGGACAGGCGAACGCCCACCCGTCTGCCCGGAATGGGCGCGTCGCCCTGCGAGGACAGATCGACCTCCACTGGACGAGCGACGCCGGTGAAGTGCCCCTCCACCCTCCAATTTCCGCCCTTGCGGTACACGTTGGTAACCAGCAGGGGCAGGCTGCCGGCACCATTATCGTCACAGATCACCGCATCATGCGGGCGGAAATGCAGATCGACCTTGCCCTCTGGCAGGCGGTCCATCGGCACCTCAATGGCACGGTCGAAGAACATGGCTTTCCCGCCTGATACGGAAACGGGCACGCAATTGGTCTCACCCACAAAGTCGGAGACAAAGGCGCTGCGCGGGGCCATGTAGATTTCCTCGGGCGTGCCGGTCTGCTCGATAACGCCATGGTCCATGACGACAACGCGGTCCGCAAGCTCCAGCGCCTCTTCCTGGTCATGGGTCACAAAGATGGAGGTAAGCCCCATCTGTTCGTGCAATTCGCGCAGCCAGCGGCGCAAATCCTTGCGCACCTTCGCGTCCAGCGCGCCGAAAGGTTCGTCGAGCAGCAACAGCTTGGGCGCAACCGCGAGCGCGCGGGCAAGCGCCACGCGCTGCCGCTGACCACCGGAAAGCTGCGCCGGATAGCGATCGCCCACTTGACCAAGCTGCACCAGTTCCAGCAGCTCCTGGGCGCGCGCCTTTATATCCGCTTTGGCAGGACGCAGGCGGCGCTTGCGCACGGAAAGGCCGAAGGCGACATTCTCCGCGACCGTCATATGCTTGAAAAGCGCATAATGCTGAAACACAAAGCCCACATGCCGGTCAGCAACGCGAAGGCCCGTCACATCCTCCCCATCGAAGGTCACATGACCGGTATCCGGGAATTCCAGGCCCGCAATGATGCGGAGCAGGGTCGTCTTGCCTGAACCGGAAGGGCCCAACAGCGCCAGGAACTCACCATCCCGCACCTCAAGACTGACATTGCGGAGCGCGGAAAATGTTCCGAAATCCTTGCTGATATCCTCAAGCTTAATCAATGCCCCGCACTCCCGCGCTGATAGTCGAACCGCCATTCAAGCACGCTTTTCACGACCAGCGTCACCAGCGCCAGCATGGCCAGCAGCGAGGCGACGGCGAAGGCGCCGACAAAATTATATTCATTGTAGAGAATCTCGACATGCAACGGCATGGTGTTGGTCAGGCCGCGAATGTGTCCCGAAACCACCGATACCGCGCCGAATTCCCCCATGGCCCGCGCATTGCAAAGCAGCACGCCATAGAGCAGGCCCCAGCGCACATTGGGCAAGGTCACATGCCAAAAGGTCTGCCAGCCCGAGGCTCCGAGCGAGATCGCCGCTTCCTCATCATCCCGCCCCTGCTCCTGCATCAGCGGAATGAGTTCCCGTGCGACGAAGGGAAAGGTGATGAAGATCGTCGCAATCACGATACCCGGCACGGCGAAGATGATCTGCACATCATGCTCGGCAAGCCAGGCGCCGAACCAGCCATGCGCACCGAACAGCAGCACGAAGATCAGACCCGAAACAACCGGGGAAACCGAGAAAGGCAGGTCGATGAAGGTGATGAGCAGGCTCTTGCCGGGAAAATCGAACTTGGTGATTGCCCATGAAGCGGCGAGGCCGAAGATCACATTGGCAGGCACGCTGATCGCGGCGACGATCAGGGTCAACTGGATTGCAGACCAGGCATCCGGTTCCACCAGCGCCTGGGCATAGGCCAGGAAGCCCTGCTTCAACGCTTCGGCAAAGACGGCCACCAGAGGCAGCAGAATGAAAAGACCGATAAAGGCGAGCGCAATGCCGATCAGCGCAAGCTGAGCGGGCTTTGTCTCCTGAAGCGCGAAGTTCATTGGCCGGACATCCTGCGGCGGCTCCAATATTGAAGCAGGTTAATGAACAGGAGCACGGCAAAGGAAGCGATCAGCATGACGGTCGCAATGGCCGTGGCGCCTGCATAAGCAAATTGTTCAAGCTGCGTCACAATCAGCAGCGGAGCGATTTCGGACACATAGGGCATGTTGCCCGCGATGAAGATCACTGATCCATATTCGCCCACGCCCCGCGCGAAGGCCATGGCGCAGCCCGTAATCAGCGCTGGCGAGATCGCGGGCAGGATCACGCGGCTGAAAGTCTGTATCCTGGTGGCGCCGAGAGTCGCGGCAGCCTCCTCAACATCCTTCCCGAGGTCAGAGAGCACCGGCTCCACCGTCCGCACGACGAAGGGCAGACCAATGAAGATCAGCGCCACGACCACGCCGAGCGGGGTGAAGGCAACCTTGATCCCAAGCGGATCCAGATATTGTCCGATCCAGCCGTTGGGAGCGTAAAGTGCGGTGAGCGCAATGCCTGCAACAGCCGTCGGCAGGGCGAAGGGCAGATCGATGAATGCATTGATCACGCGCTTCCCCGGAAAATCATAGCGCACCAGCACCCAGGCGATGAGCAGCCCGAAGACTGCATTGACAGCCGCCGCTGCGGCCGCCGCACCAAAGCTCAGCCGATAGGCCGCCAGCGCCCGTTCCGAAAGGCCGACCGCAACGAAGTCGGTCCAGCCCATTCCCGCCGCGCGAATGAAGACTGCGCTCAGCGGAATAAGAACGATCAGGGAAAGCCAGACAATGCTGAATCCAAAGGTAAGGCCGAAGCCGGGGATGACCGACTTGCGCCGACGGCTTGCCGTTTTGGGAGGGGCTTGGCTGATCTGCAGTTGTCTGCTCAATGCTACGTCCATTTGGGCGCCTCTAACGCTTCGTCGCGGCGAATATCTTGTCGAATATGCCGCCGTCGTCGAAGAATCGGGCCTGCGCGGCTTTCCAGCCCCCAAAGTCCTTGTCAATAGTGACGAGGTTCAGCTTGGGGAACACGGCGGCATACTTTTCAGCTACCTTGGGGTCGCGCGGGCGATAGAAATTCCGGGCGATGATCGTTTGACCTTCGGGCGTGTAGAGGAAGCGGAGATAGGCTTCCGCTGCCTTTTCAGCCCCATGCTTCTTCGCATTGGCATCCACGACCGCAACCGGGGGCTCGGCCAGGATGGAGATGGAGGGCGCGACGATCTCGAACTTCCCGGCGCCGAGTTGCTTTTCCGCGAGAAAGGCTTCATTCTCCCAAGCGAGAAGAACGTCGCCGATGCCGCGCTCCACAAAGGTGGTCGTAGCCCCGCGCGCGCCGCTATCCAGCACCGGAACCTGCGAGAAAAGCTTGGTCACATAGGCTTCGGCCGCAGCATCGGAGCCGCCCTTGTGCTTGCCATAGGCCCAGGCGGCGAGGAAGTTCCAGCGCGCACCGCCGCTGGTCTTCGGATTGGGCGTGATCACTTGGACGCCAGGCCTCACAAGGTCGCCCCAATCCTTGATCTTCTTGGGATTGCCCTTGCGCACCAGGAACACGATGGTCGAGGTATAGGGGGCGCTGTTGTCGGGCAGCCGGGCCTGCCAGTTTGCCGGAAGCAGCTTTGCCCGCTCGGCAATGGCTTCAATGTCATAGGCCAGCGCCAAGGTTACAACGTCGGCTTCCAACCCGTCGATAACGGCGCGCGATTGCTTGCCCGAACCACCGTGGCTCATGTTGAAATCGATCGCCTGCCCGGTTTCGCTTTCCCATTTCTTGGCAAAGGCGGCGTTGACTTCCTTGTAGAGCTCACGCGTCGGGTCATAGGACACGTTCATCAGCGTCAGCGTCTTGCCGTCCTTCCCGGCTTCGCCCGAGCATGCGGGAAGTGCCAGCAGGCCCGCAAAAGCAGCGGCCGACAGGATGAATGTGCGTTTTTTCATTGCTTCCCCCTTCTCTGTAATGTCCCTGGTCTATCTCTACTAAAACGATAGACAAGAAAGCTAATTTTGTAACGCAAAAAGAAACTTTATGCAGTCCGCCCGGCGTCCCATTGAAAGGATGCCGGGCGGCTCTGGCAATAACACCGAAATATGTCAAAGGCTGTTGCCCGGAAAGCGGACGACCTTATCCTCCACTGCGTGCGTCCGGACCATGCTTTCCGCGGACTGGCGCGGGTGCAACGGTTCGGCTTCGCTGGCAATGGCGACCAACTGGTTTAGCAGATATTGGCCATATTCCCATTCACCCAGGCGGGATTCGGCGTTGATATGCCCCACCTCGCCCGCATCAACGCAATGGCTGCCCCAGAATTTCGCCAACGTATGCGCGCGCGTGAAGGAGATATAGGGGTCATTCCGGCTGGCGGCGACAATCGAGGGAAAGGGTAGCAATCCCTTGGGCGCAGGACCAAAGGCGGTCAGCCGTCCGTCAAGCGTCGCCGTGTCCACATCCGGAGGCGCCACCAGCAAGGCTCCTGCAACAGGGTGGCCAAAGGGTGGCCGCTCAAGCGCAGCCCACCATGCCACGGCGAGACAGCCAAGACTGTGCGCGGCCAGGATGACAGGACGGTCCGCCTGCCGAATGGCGGCATTCAGCTTGTTCACCCAGGTGTTGCGATGCGGACGATCCCACATGCCCAGATCGACACGTTCGCAATCATTGCGAACCGCTTCCCAGATGGTCTGCCAGTGGCCGGGTCCGGAATTGTTCAGGCCCGGCACCGTCAAGATCAGGGGATTATGCCGCTCGAACGCCGAATAGGATGCCATGACACTTCTCCTGAAGGGGGCGAATCGCCCATTTCATGGCCTCAATTTATTTCTACTCTTTCAGTTGACAAGAGAATGTTGTCCAAATGTGGCGCAAATGCGGCAATCTGTTACGGCAGCGTCGTAAGCTCCAGCCGGTCCACGGGATCCGCCAGGGTAATGCCATCCAGAATGGCGGCGGTTTCGTCGCGCACCTTCAGCATGATCTGGTGCAACTTGCACTCTTCTTCCGGCACGCAGTTCTCGCATCTTTCATGTGCGAAGCGGCTGGCACAGGGGACCAGCGCCAGGGATCCCCTGGTAATCCTTATGATGTCGCCGTACCGGATATCGACGGGCGGCAGCAGCAGCCAATAGCCCCCATCGCGTCCGCGCTGCGTACCCACCAGCCCTTCGCGCGACATTTCGGAAAGAATGACGGTCAGGAACTTGGCGGGAATATTCTGCGCTTCCGCTATTTCCTTGAGTTGGACAGGGCCCCGCCCATAGCGATCAGCGAGATATTGCAGCGCCCGGAGCGCGTATCGGGTCCTTTGGGAGAGCATATCTCGATTATTATGGTAGATAATGGCAATGTCATGGCAGGGCGCCCGGAATTTTAGGGCTCGGCAGGAGACAAACCCACGTCGTCCCAGCGCAGGCAGGGACGACGGGAATCTGGCAGCAAAATTCCAAGGGCCGAAATTGGCCGCTGGACTAAAAAACCTTGCTCAGTCCAATCGATCCGTACGCCCGCGCCTTGCGCCCCTCCTGAAAAGTCGCGCCAGCTCCTAGCTGAAGGTCCATATTCGGCGCTACAGAGGCGGCCACAAAGGCGCCCGCCATTGTCTTCGAATAGGTAGGATTGCCGGTGATCCCGCCTTCAACTCCAAGCCGGTATTTCTGCCCGCCCAATTTCCTTCCAAGCTGGGCCCTCGCCTCATAGGCTCCGTCAAATGGCCCGACAGAGGCGATCCAGCCAAGCCGCCAGGCAGGGCCGTCGAAGGCGCCGTCCGTCTGCAATCCCACGTCCCAGCGGGAACCCTGCCGCTTGTTGCCCGGATCATCAGGCGAAAGGTCGGTGTAGGTATAGCGGGGTCCCGCCGCGACATTCGCCCATCCCCAGGGTCCCGAGATTTGATAGACCAGCGCCGCCTCTGCCCCGGCATAGCTGGCATCGATCTCTGTCGCGCCATCATAATGATAGGTGCCCCCATTGACGCTGCCCCGCAACGCCAGCCCCTTGCCAAGGCGCGCGCCGGGAAGCGCCTTGATCGCGCCGCCATAGGCCGAGATCGTATCGCTCACAGTGCCGCCTGCGAACCAGACGCCAGTGGGCGTGTCGGCTTGCGCCCGAACGGGCTGAACGCTCGCCAGGGACAAGCCAGCGGCAAGGGCCACTTTGGCAAGTTGCATCAGTTTGCGGTCCATGCGGGTTCCCTATGGAATAAGGCCGGGATGTCGCGGCTGTCCGCAAGCACGGCCATTTGAAGCGGCGAACCGCCGATGCTGTACTGGCGATAACCTGCAAGCTGCAGATCGCTCGCGGCGCAATGACCATCCACCCGAAGTTTCAAGTGCGAAGTGGCGGGCAGATTTGCATAGGAAAGCACGCGATATATCCCATCTTCATTGCGGACCAGGCAAACCGCTCCAGCCTTACCTTCAATCGCGAGATGCCCCATTTCCCACGTCTCTTCAATAGCTTGACTGTTCCGGCCGGCGAAAGGCCAGAGCGATCGCCATGGCCTGCGGCGGGTTTCGGCCCAGCCGTTCACATCCCATTGCAGCGCGTTGCCATAGAGGCATGCGTTGAGAGCATCGGCCGCGGCAGGATTTGGCCAGTCGAATTGCAACCCCAATATCTCGTTCTGGCCAGACGCTTTGGCAAAGCGGCGCATGACCTTCGCCCGGAAGGAGATTGGTCCTGCAGGAAGGATGAGTTCACCCTCCACCACATCGCCCTGGCTGTGACCCCGGCGGATGTCCAGGCTCATGCCGAGCGAGGACACATCCCGCGCAATGCAATAGCGCGATTTGGCGCGGCCGGACCCGTCGCGGCTGGTCACCCGCGCGATCAGCGGGACAGGGAAGCGATGCTCGGAACGCCTCTGCGACAGTCTGCCCGTGGCGAAGCGAAGCGCCTTGATCGCCAGCACCGAGCTGATCGCCACCCAGAAAATATTGGCGACGAAAGCGCCGTCGGGCATGTAATGATGCTCATGGAAGCGATAGGCACCGATCAGCATGGAGAGGATGCCGCCCACCGCCACCAGCATCTGCGGCCAAAGGCTGATGGGCAGGCGCAGGTCCCCCTGAAGCCCCTTGGGCGTGACCGAGAACTGCCATTTGATCGGCAGGATCAGCGCCAGTGTCGCCTTGATGAAGGTGGCGAAGCGAAGAAAATTATATTCCTCGGTCCAGACCGTCTTGGCATAGCCCCGGCTGAAGATCTCGTTGACTACCATGCCGGAAAGCAGCCAGGTCGCGAAGACCAGGAGGAACTGCCAGCCTGTCCAGATGATCGGCATGGAGCCGGTCGCGAGCACGAGGATAGGCAATATATAGACGATCGCCTTCTGCCACCCTTCGAAATAGGTGATGGTGGAGGTGAGGTAAGCGATGCGCTGCGGAAGCGTCAGGCGGCCCCGGAAGAGTATCCCTTCTTTTGCCCAGACCTGCATGGCCCCGCGGCCCCAGCGGAGGCGCTGGGTCGAATATTGCTCCAGGTTCGCAGGCGAAAGACCAAAGGCGAGCGCTTCGGCATGATAGACCGCAGACCAGCCGTTTTTATGAAGCCGGAGCGAGGTGTGCATGTCCTCAGTGATGGTGCCGGTCGCAAAGCCGCCAATATCCTCCAGCGCCTCGCGTCTGATAACGGCGCAACTGCCGCAGAAGAAGGTGGCATTCCACCGGTCCTTGCCAGGCTGGATCGCACGGTAGAACAAGGTCTGTTCATGCCAGGCTTCTTTCGAGCCCGCAGAGCCGCGGTGCTGGAACGAGTCCACATTGTAGAAATCCTGCGGTGTCTGAACGAAGGACACGGAAGGGTCCATGAAATAGCCGAGAGTGCGCTCAAGAAAGTCAGGCGAAGGCGCATGATCGCAGTCGAAGATCGCGACAAAGGGCGCATCTGACAGAGTGAGGGCATTGTTGAGGTTCCCGGCCTTGGCATGGGACCGGTCCTGCCGCGCGACATATTTGACCTGAAGCTCGCGGGCGAGCGCCTCCATTTCCGGGCGGCAGCCGTCGTCGAGCAGCCAGATGGCGCGGGCATGCGATACCTGCTTTGCGGCAAGCAGCGTGCAGCGCAGGATATCGACCGATTCATTCCACGTCGTGATGAAGATATCCGCCTCATAGCCCGCAGGCGGTGGAGGGGCTTGCCTTTCCACCAGCGTCCATGTCGAGAAGACATGCAGGACCAGCGTGAAGACGCCAAACAACTCCGCAAGGAGCAGAAGGCTCGCCAATATGGGCGCTTCCGGATTCCACAAGGGCAGCCGGTAGGCGAAATAGAATATAGAGGTGGCGAGAAATGTCCCGAAGGCCACCACGCCAAGGGGTTTCACACGGTGCAGCTTGATGACCCCCGCGCCCGCCAGTCTGGCGGCGCGACGGTCCCACTGCCACGCGCTGCTGCGCGGAGCTTGGTACACGCTCTTGCCTTTCGGAAGTTTGATCCAGAGGGCAGTGTCGCAAACAATGGTTAATATTGGATTAGGTGCAGAAGGTGATCTGCTCCTTCCGTCGTCCCTGCGCAGGCAGGGACCCCGCTTTTTTGCTTTATGGTGCCGAGGAAATGAGCGGGGCCCCCGCCTTCGCAGGAGCGGCGTCGTATATAGCCGTCAGCTAAGCCGCGCGGTTTTGCAGCGCTTTCTGCCGCCTTCTTTGGACCGACGAGCCAATCCCCATGGCCTCGCGATATTTGGCCACGGTGCGCCGGGCAATATCGAAGCCCTTTTCGCGGAGCATTTCGACCAGCGTATCGTCCGACAGGATTTTCCTTGGGTCCTCGGCGGCGATCATGGCCTTGATCTGGCTTTTGACTGCTTCAGCGGACACTGCCTCTCCACCATCGCTGCTCTGGATGCCGCTGGTGAAGAAATATTTGAGTTCATATAGCCCGCGCGCGCACGACAGATATTTGTTGCTGGTGACGCGACTCACCGTCGATTCATGCATCTCGATGGCCTCCGCCACCATGCGCAGGGTAAGCGGCTTCAGATGGGCAACGCCGTGGCGGAAGAAATCCTCCTGCTGCTTCACGATCTCGCTTGCCACCTTGATGATCGTGCGCTGCCGCTGGTCCAGCGCCTTGATCAGCCAGTTGGCGCTCGCCAGGCAATCGGCGAGCCAGGCTTTCGAATTCCTGTCATGCTGACCGTGCGCCAGCTCCACATAATAGCTGCGGTTGACCAGCAGGCGCGGCAGGGTCGCGCTGTTGATCTCTATTCCCCAGCCATCGCCGCGTTCGACCACGAAAATATCGGGTACAACCGCCTGGCTGACATCAGCGCCGAATTTGAGGCCGGGCTTTGGATCATAGCTGCGAAGCTCGCGGATCATGTCCGCGAAATCCTCCTCATCGACGCCGCAAATGCGCTTCAACTGCGGCAGCGCGCCGCGCCCAAGCAGCTCTAGATTATCAATGAGGCGCGCCATGGCCGGATCATAGCGGTCGGCCTCCTTCGCCTGCAGCGCAATACATTCGGCGAGGTTGCGTGCCCCCACGCCAGTGGGATCGAAGGTCTGGACGACCGCCAGCACCCCTTCCACTTCATTCAGCGGAACATTGAGGCGATAGGCGGTCTCAAGAAGATTGGCCTCCAGATAGCCGGCCTCGTCGATCTGGCCGATGAGCTGCGTCGCAATCACCATCTGCTGGCCGGTGAGTGCCGATCCAGCCTGCGCCAGAAGATGTTCGTGCAGCGATACGTCCGGCGCAGAAAAGCTATCGAAATCCGGCCCTTCCTCGCCAAAACCGCCCCCGCCATAATCGCCCATGTCCAGCCCGCCGCCCCGTTCAGCGGCCGCCGCCGCAGTGTCGGAGGTGCCGTCGTCGCTGAAGGCGGAGCTGTCATATTCGACATCGAGCGGATTTTCCGTGTCGCCATGGCCGCCCTCCAGCAAAAGGTCCGTCGACGCATTGTCGGGAAGGTCCGGACGATTCTCCGAAGGATCGGCGGGCGCTGGGGCTGCCTCCATCTCCGGGCCGGCATCCCCTGCCTCGAGCAGCGGGTTCTTTTCCAGTTCCTCGGCAATATAGGCTTCGATTTCCAGATTCGACAGCGCAAGCAGGCGAATGGCCTGCTGCAACTGCGGCGTCATCACCAGCGACTGGCTCTGCCGCAGGTCGAGACGCGGAGCCAGCGCCATCAGTCTCGGTCCCGCTTTGGCAGGCGCGCCTTACAAGCCGCAAAAGCCGTTCGGGCTGAGCCTGTCGAAGCCCCCCTACTCATTCTACAGCTCGAAGCCCTCGCCCAAATAGAGGCGGCGGACATCCTCATTGGCGACCAGTGCCTGCGGGCTGCCCGCAAACAGCACCTTTCCGTCATAGATGATGCAGGCGCGGTCCACGATGTCGAGCGTTTCCCGGACATTGTGGTCGGTAATGAGCACTCCGATTCCCCGCTCCTTCAGTTGGCAGACAAGATCGCGAATGTCGGCGATCGAAATCGGATCGATGCCGGCAAATGGTTCGTCGAGCAGCATGATGGAGGGACTGGCCGCCAGCGCCCGGGCAATCTCGCAGCGACGCCGCTCACCGCCGGAAAGAGCCATGGCTGAGGCCGAACGAAGCCGTGTTAGGCCGAATTCGCCCAGAAGCTCTTCCAGCCGTTCATCGCGTGCCGTCTTGTCCGGTTCGGCAAGCTCAAGCACCGCCATGATGTTCTGCTCTACCGTCATGCCCCTGAAAATGGAGGTTTCCTGCGGCAGATAGCCAAGGCCCAATATCGCCCGCCGGTACATGGGCAGCGGCGTTATATCGTCGCCGTCCAGAAGGATGCGCCCTGAATCGGGCTTCACCAGCCCCATGATGGAATAAAAACAGGTCGTCTTGCCAGCGCCATTGGGTCCAAGCAGTCCCACCACTTCGCCCTTCGCCACTGACAGCGAAACATCGGTAAGGACCGCGCGCTTGTCATAGCTTTTGGCGATCGACACGACGGAAAGGCCGCTGGTCTGCGCCTCTGCGGTCAAAGCGGCGTCGGGCCGGTCGATGATGCCGATGTCGTTCATTCTTGGTCCTTGTTCGTCACCTAGCTGGCATGAAGGCCATTAACCATGCGTAAACAAGAGGCAGCTCTAGCCGATTTGGCAAGCTTTGTGCATGGGGAAAGCGGCTGGCGGTGAAAAACTTTGCGGGCCGGGGGAAAATCGGGCTGACTTGTGGAAGAGTTACGGCGACAAGGATCATTGCTTCAGGCCGTTCGATGACCGGGTTCAGCCCTGCTCCTCAACCCAATGCCGCAGGAGCCAATGTGCCACGGCCATGGGCGGGGGCGCACGGAATGGCGCGTCCGCTTCCCCTGCCAGCGCAGCGCGGACGCCTGCAAGGTCCACCCATTTGGCATCCTCCAGCTCGGTCAGGTCGAGCGTAAGGGCCGGGTCGTCGGTCCGGCCGATGCAGGCGATCATCAGGGAAGACGGGAATGGCCAGGGCTGGCTCATCACATAGCGGACGCTATGGGTCCGGATGCCCGCCTCTTCCCACAATTCCCGTGCGACCGCTTCCTCGATGGTCTCGCCGGGCTCCACAAAGCCCGCCAGAGCGGAGTAACGGCCGGGCGGGAATCTTTCCTGCCGCCCAACCAGGATTTTTCCTTCATGCTCGGCCAGCATGATGGTGACCGGATCGACGCGCGGGAAATGTTCCGCGCCGCAGCTTGGGCACAGGCGGGACCATCCGCCCTTGGCTACCCCAGTCGGTGCGCCGCAATTGGCGCAGAAGCCATGCCGCTTGTGCCAGTCGACGAGACTGCGGGCGCAGCCATAGAGCGCAAGCGCCTGGGGCTGTAACAGGGGCGCGATTTCCCACACCTTTGGGGCAAAGGCTCCGCCGTGAGGAATATCGCCCGCTATCTCGACGAAAGCCGGGCCCTCCTGATCGACGCCAAGGAGGATGAAATTGCCCAGGTCCTGTCCAGGCGGGAGAACGGTCCATGCAAGACCGTCCTCCTCGCCCAAAACCGGGTCCAGCCGATCCAGCACAAGCAGCCGGGCGCGCGGATCGGCAAAGGATTCAGCGAGTCTTTGAGCATTGGTGCGGATCTGGTCCGCCCGGTCCAGAACGCCGCCGGCAAAGCCCAGGACCGGCGTTCCGGTCATTTGAGATCCTTGTACACAGCTTGAGGTACGGCTTCCTGGAACTTCCGGTTTTCGGGCGCAATGAAATTCGCATAGCCGCCGCCCCGCACCTTCCGAACTGTGTCCGCCCAGGCGACGGTGCCAGCCGCGCCGGCCCACCCAAAGAAGCCCTTGAACACACCGTTCAATCCGACGCGCCCGCCTGCGCCAAAGCCCCAGCCGGCACCCATTTCCTGGTCAAGGCTGACTCCCTCCGGCAGCAGATTGGACATGCCCAGAGTGGCGGCCTGGGGCGACATGATCTGTGTTTTGCCAAGCGCCCCCCGCCCCACCAGCATGGCGAGGAAGCGGTCATAGTCCCGCGCTGTAGATACAAGGCCAGCCCCGCCGAAGGGAAAGGCGGGTTCGTCCAGATAGATGGAGTCGGCGCCCTGATCGACCGGCTTCAACTCGGTGCCGATCATTGCATAATTGGTGGCAAGTTCGGCTTTGCGCGCCTGCGGGACGCGGAAAAAGGTGCTGGTCATGTTCAGCGGCTCGAACATCCGTTTTGCAAGGAACCCGTCCAACGCCATGCCGCTCGCCAGCTCTATAATCCGGCCCAGCAGGTCGAGGCTTACCGAATAGATCCATTTGGTGCCGGGCTCTGCCGCCAGCGGCACGGTCGCCAGCCGGTCGGCAAACGCCTCCAGGCTCGGCGCTAGCGGCACGGGCGGAGCGAGAATAAGGTCATCGCCAAAATCTTGCCGGGATATCTGCGCTGGAATGAGGCCCAGGCGAAGATATTCCGCCTTGAGGGCATCCGGGACGGAGAAATGATAGCCGAGCCCCGAACTGTGGGTCAGCAGATGCCGGATCGTCATGACATTCTTCGCTGGCTGCGACTCCAGCCCCTTGGCCGGATCGACCAGTACCCGCACCTTGGCGAAGGCCGGGATGAAGTCGGCGACCGGCTGGTCCAGCTTCAGCTTGCCCTCATCGATCAGGATCATCGCGGCCATGCCGGTGACGGGCTTGGTCATGGAGTAAATACGCCAGAGCGTGTTTTCATCCGTCTCTGCGGCGCTATCGAAAGCGAGCGTTCCGGCGGTCACATAATCGGGTTCCTCAGCGCCCCGGCCAATCGAAACCACGCCTCCCGGAAAGCTCTTCCGGTCCAGATAATTCATGATCAGCGAGAGGGAGGCCGGATAGGGGAGCAGGTCCTGCATCCCGGCCGGCTGTGCGCCAGCGATCCCCGGTAGCGCCCCCGCAAGACCGAGCGCCAGCCCGCCCCTTAGAACGTGGCGGCGGTCAAACACTATCCGCTGGGTAGCGAGCGGCATCAGGCATCTCCTCTCTTATGGCCTTGGCGGCCTTGGCGAAAAGCGTCGGCAGCCCTGCCGCCTCAATCCCTTCGATTGGCCACCATTCCCCAGCTTGATCCGTCATGCAATCCCTTTCCACCTGCAGCCACTCTATTTGAATTGTCAGGGAAAAATGGGTGAAAACATGAGAGACGGAGGCATTGAGCCGGGTCCAGTCTCCAGCGACGGGCGGCAGATAATGGGGTTCCGCCGTTACCCAGTCGGAGGTCGGCAGCGCCCGCATTCCGCCCAGCAGTCCCTTGCCCGGCCGCCGTACCAGCCAGACATGATCACCGTCCTGCAGCCACCAGACATATCCCCGCTTGGCAGGCCGCGCCTTCTTCAGCGGCTTGACCGGATAGGCAGCGGGATCCGTCTTGCCCCGACAATCTTCCGTGAGAGGACAAAGGGAACAGAGCGGATTGCGGACCGTGCAGATAGTGGCGCCCAGGTCCATCATCGCTTGAGCGAAATCTCCTGCCCGGACATCTGGTGTGATCCGATCGGCCGCAGCGCGAATCTCCGCACGGCCCTGGGGTAAGGGTGTGCCGATGGCAAAAACCCTCGCCACCACCCGCTCCACATTGGCATCCACGACAACGGCGCGCGCGCCAAAGGCAATCGCGGCAATGGCGGCGGCGGTATAGGCTCCCACCCCCGGCAATTTCAGCAATTCCGCCTCGCTGCCGGGGAAGCGCCCGCCGTGGTCCGCCGCTACCTTCCGCGCGCAGGCCAACAGGTTGCGCGCGCGGGCATAATAGCCAAGCCCGGCCCAGGCAGCCATCAACTCGCTATCATCGGCACCGGCAAGCGCCATGGCATCGGGCCAGCGCGCCGTGAATTTCTCGAAATAGGGCTTCACCGCCGCCACGGTTGTCTGTTGCAGCATGATTTCAGAGAGCCATACGCGATAAGGATCGGGGGCATTGCTTCCCGGCATGGCGCGCCAGGGAAGGTTGCGGGCGTGCCGGTCATAATGAGCGAGAAGTTTCGAAGCGATATTGTCCATTGATTTGGCCGGGCCGAGCTTGGCAAAGCCCCTTTCTTTCAAAGGCAGGAAAGCCCTTTGACAGGCTCAAGGCAAACAGTTCCAGAATACGCAATCAATTGAATCATCGACCAGCATCCCTCCGCTATGCCATGAAGGGCATCATGACGAAACGCCCCGGAAAGAATCAGGAGGAGGAAGAGCGCCCGCGCGGTGGGCCCGCCCGCAATATAGCCGATATCGTACCCAATATCGGCCGCGCCGCCTTTCGCCGCTTCGGATTCGTCCAGAGCAGCATCGTCACTCGCTGGGGCGACATTGTCGGCAGCAAATATGCTGAGGTTTCCGCCCCGGAATCCATCCGCTTCCCCGTCGGGCAGAAATCCAGCGGGACACTCAACCTGATCGTCGCCAGCGGCTTCGCTCCGATGATGCAGCATGTCCTGCCGGAAATCGTCGAGCGGGTGAATCGCTTTTTCGGCTATAACGCAGTCGCCAAGGTGGCGATGAAGCAGGGCATGATCGAACGCCGCGACGCCGAGCGACGCCCGCCGCCAAAGATGCTGAAGCCCATCCCCATGGAGATGGGCGAAGGGCTGCGCGAGATCGGCGATCCTGAGCTTCGTTCGGTGCTCGAATCCCTGGCGCAGGGGCTGGCCAATTCCAGCGGCCCGCCCAGGGTCGGGTAATGGGAGGTTTCCTACCTATGCTCATCGCCGCTACAAAATCAGGACCTTGCATAAATCACATTGCCCTTCGCCGTCGTCCCTGCGCAGGCAGGGACGGCGAGGAAAGATACAGTTAGAGAGTCAAATGAAACCACTACATCTTGCCGCCCTCGGCCTCGCTCTCGCCACGGCGCCTGCTATTGCGGAGAAGGTGGATTGGACAAAGCGAACGTCCCTCTCGACCATCGGCGGATATATCCAGGGCAATCCTGACGCGAAAACCAGGCTTGTCGAATATATCAGCTACACCTGCAGCCATTGCGCAGATTTCACCAACACCGCCGAAGCGCCGCTGAAAGTGAACTGGATTTCGAGGGGCACGCTTAATGTGGAGATCCGCAATGCCGTGCGTGACCGCTACGACTTGACTGCGGCCCTGCTCGCGCGCTGCGGGGGACCGACGAAATTCTTCGGCAATCATCATACCCTTTTCGCCAATTACGACGCCTGGATGAAGCAGGTGCAGACCTATGACTCAAAGGAACGCCCGGCAGCGACGATCGATGCCGCGATGGAGGATATCGCTTCGAGCACAGGCCTTTACGCCCTGATGCAGAAGCGCGGCTTTACCGGGGCGCAGCTCAAGGCCTGCCTTGCCGACCGCGCCTCCCGCGAAAAGGTTCTGGCGATGACCCAGGACGCCTGGGAAGGCGCCAAGATCGGCGGGACGCCGAGCTTTGCGGTGAATGGCCGGCTGCTGCCGGACGTACATGAATGGAAGGCGCTGGAAGCCGCATTGCCGCCCGCCCGCAACTGAAGTAAATGCATCGCGCAGAAGCAGAAAAATCGCCGGAGCCTCATATTCCCATGACGAAATTGACCCTGATGTCCTCGCTGGCCCTTGCCCTCGTGCTCACCGCTTGCGGCGACAAGGATGCCGCCTCCGACGGCAAGCTGAGTGGTGAGCCTATCGCTGCGGTTCCGGCCCCTGCGGGCACCAACTGGTCGGATATGGTAAAGCCCACCGCGGATGGCGGCTTTGTCATGGGCAACCCCGACGCCCCCATAAAGATCGTTGAATTTGCCTCCCTGACCTGCAGCCATTGCGCGGAATTTTCCGAAAAGGGCTTTCCGTCTCTCCGCGACAAATATGTGAACAGCGGCAAAGTGAGCTTCGAATTGCGGAATTATATCCGCGACCCGCTGGACATGACCGCGGCACTGCTCGCCCGGTGCGGCGGGGCGGAACCCTTTTTCCCCTTGTCCGATCAGCTTTTCGGCTATCAGCCGACCCTGTTTGAAAAGGCGCAGGGGCTGGGCGAGGCTGGATACAAGGCGGCGCTGGAATCCCCTGCCAATGAACGCTTCGTAAAGCTGGGCGAAGCGACGGGCCTTGTCGAATTCGTCATGCAGCGCGGCATCGCCGAGGATCAGGCGAAACAGTGCCTGGCCGACGCGAAGAATGCCGAAAAGCTCGCGGAAAATGTCCAGAAGGCTGGAACGGCCTATGAGATTGAGGGAACGCCTACCTTCATCATGAACGGGCAGAAGCTCGACAATGTGTCGGCCTGGCCCGCGCTGGAGGCCAAGCTCCGCGAAGCAGGGGCCTAATTGGCGGAGGGGGGGACCATCTCAGGGCACGGCTATGCTGGGCGAGGCTCGGCATCGATAATTGCCGTCGTCCCTGCAGAGGGAGGGACCCCGCTTCACATAACCATGCTACCGGCAGGAAGCAGGGCCCCTGCCTTAGCAAGGCAGACGGCTGGTGGCCGGGGGGTTAGAACCCCATGCAGATAAGGCGCCTCAAGCTCTCCGGCTTCAAAAGCTTTGTCGATCCGACCGAATTGCGCATCGAGCCTGGCCTGACCGGCATCGTCGGACCCAATGGTTGCGGCAAATCCAACCTGCTTGAAGCCATTCGCTGGGTCATGGGCGAATCGAGTGCCAAGTCGATGCGCGGCGGGGGCATGGAGGATGTGATCTTCGCCGGCACCGCCACCCGCCCGCAGCGGGACTTTGCCGAAGTCTCGATCCTCACCGAGCGCCAATCCGATGAGCTGACCGGCCCAATTTCGATTGGCGAGGATGGCGAACTGGAAATCATGCGCCGCATCGAGCGCGGCGCAGGCAGTGCCTACAGGGCGAATGGCCGGGATGTGCGCGCCAAGGACGTGGCGCTGATCTTCGCCGATGCCGCCACAGGGGCGCACAGTCCTGCACTCGTCAGCCAAGGCAAGATTGCCGCCGTCATCGCCGCCAAACCCTCCGAGCGCCGCATGATGCTTGAAGAGGCGGCGGGCATTGCCGGTCTTCATGTGCGACGAAAGGATGCCGAGCAGAAGCTGCGTGCCACCGAGGCCAATCTGACGCGGCTGGATGATATTCTTGCCGACATGGACGGCCGCGCCAGCCAGCTTCGCCGCCAGGCCAAGGCAGCAGAACGCTACAGCCGCTTGACCGACCAGATTCGCGTGGCCGAGGGGCGCCTCATCTATGCCCGCTGGCGGGACGCCGCCAAGGCCGCCGAGGCCGCTCGCGCGGAGGCCAGGCAGGCTGAGCTTTTGGTGACAAAAGCGCATGAGGCGCAGCAGGCCGCGGCCGCTTATCAGAATGAGGCGGTAAAGCAGTTAGCCATCCGCCGCAGCGAAGCCCAAAAGGCGCGGGACGCGGCGAATGAAGCTGGACACCGGCTGGCCGTCCTCAGAAGCGAGGAAGCCTCCATCCTCCAGCGCCTCACCGACCTTGAGGCGCAGGCGGCCCGGCTGGAGGAGGACAAGGCACGGGAAGGATCGCTCGCCCATGACGCGGCTGAAGCCATCGAGCGGCTGACCGCCGAGGCCGGGCAGATCGCTGCACGGGTCAAGGAAAGCGAATCCAGCCGCCCCGATTTTGACGCGCGCATTGCAAAGGCGGAAAGCGCTGCTCGCGATGGGGAACTGGCGCTTGCCAGGGCGATGGCCAGGCAGGCGAGCGAGCAGGCCGAACTGCGTGTGGCTGATGCCGCACTGAACGCAGCTCGCGGGCGGCTCGACAGGGCGCAGCGGGACGTGGGGCGGCTTACGCAGGAACTCTCCACCCTTCCCGAGCCTGGTCCGCTGGAAGCGGCGCGCGATACAGCGCTCGACCTGCAGAGCCGTGCCCGCGCGGACCGCGAGCAGGCGGAGGCGGCCATTGCGCAAGCCGAGGCAGAACGTACCGACGCAGCCGAAGCCCGCAGTTCCGCCGAGTCCGCCCTTTCCTCCGCCAAAGCGGCCCTCGCCGCACTCGACAGCGAAGCGGCGGCCTTGCGCAAGGCGCTGGACAGCAGCACCGGCCGCAGTCGCGCACTTGACCGGATCAAGGCGGCTCCGGGCTATGAACGGGCGCTCGCCGCCGCCTTGGGCGACGATCTGGAAGCGCCCATTGGTTGCGAGGGCAAGCGGCATTGGCTGGGCGCTGTGCCGCTGGAAAGCGACCCTGCCCTTCCGAACGGCTGTACGCCCCTCGCCTCTCATGTGACGGCGCCGCCAGAACTGGCACGCCGCCTTGCGCAGATCGCGGTTGCCGAGGTGGATGAGGGGCAGCCATTGGCGGTGGGTCAGCGGCTCGCCACGCTCGACGGCAAGCTCCGCCGCTGGGACGGATATATCGCCGTCGAGGGCGGCGCGGCGGCGGCCGAACGGCTGATCCGCCTTAACCGGCTGGAGGCCATTGAGGCAGCCCGTCCCGACACCGCGAACGAGGTGGAATGCGCCGCGGCCGGCCTTTCCGCCGCGGCGGAAGCAGCGCAAGCCGCGAGCGAAAAACTGGCGGCGGGACGCAGCGCCCTCAGCCGCGCCGATCAGACGCTGCGCGAAGCATTGCGCGCCGCAGACGAAGCCTCGGCAAAGCTCGACCGCCTGAACGACCGTCGGGATGAGCTGGATGCTCGCCTCGCCGAAGCGCGGAAGGATGAGGCCGCTGCCAGAGCGGAATTCGAGGCCGCCCAGGGTAGCCGCGCTTCCCTTCCTGACGGTGGCGAAACGGCACAGATGGTTGCCGCGCTCAAGCAGTCAAGTGAGCAGGCACGCCTTGCCGTTGGCCAGCTCCAGACAGAGCAGGCGATGACCGACCGCGCCTTGGGCGCTGACCGGGACCGCCTCAACGCTGCGCAGTCAGAAATCCGTAGCTGGCGTGCCCGCGCCGGCGAAGCCGCTCGCCGCATGGAGGACATGAGCAAGCGCGCCGCAGACATTACCGGGCAGCGCGAGACGCTCGAGGGCAAGCCTCAGGCCATCGCCCGCACCATTCGCGCTCTCGACGAAAGCAGCCATAAGCTTCTCGAAACCGCTGAAGCGCAGCAGGCGGCGGAACGGGGCGCGGAGGAAAGCCTGCGTCAGGCCGAAGTCAAACATGCGCAGGCGGGGGAGGCGCTGGCGGCAGCCCGCGAGGCGCGCGCCGGTGCGGCAGCGCGTGCCGAAAATCAGGAACAGCGCCGGGTCGAAATGGGCCGGATTTCAGGCGAGCGTTTTGAATGCCCTGCGCCAGTCCTTCCCGAAAAGCTCTGTTTCAGCAGCGCTGACGTGCAGGACGCGCCGCAGGAATCCGACACGCTCGAGAAGCTGACACAGGACCGCGAGCGCATCGGCCCAGTGAACCTGGTCGCCGCACAGGAACTTGCCGAACTGGAAGCCGAACAGGCGAAAAGCCGGGCCGAAAGCGAGGAACTCACCCAGGCCATTCACCGGCTGCGCGGTTCGATCGGTAATCTGAACCGCGAAGGCCGCACCCGCCTGCTCGCCGCTTTCGAGGCGGTGGACGGCCATTTCCAGCGGCTCTTCACTGCCCTCTTCAATGGCGGACAGGCGCATTTGAAGCTGATCGACAGCGACGATCCGCTCGAAGCCGGTCTGGAGATCATGGCGCAGCCGCCGGGGAAGAAGCTCTCGACCCTGACGCTTCTGTCGGGCGGCGAGCAGGCTTTGACGGCGGTAGCGCTGATCTTCGGCCTTTTCCTCACCAACCCGGCTCCGATCTGCGTGCTGGATGAGGTCGACGCGCCCCTCGACGATGCCAATGTCGAGCGCTTCTGTGATCTTCTCAACAAGATGGTTCATGATACGCGCACCCGATATCTGATCGTCACCCATAACGCCGTCACCATGAGCCGCATGCACCGCCTGTTCGGGGTCACGATGATCGAAAAGGGCGTAAGCAGGCTGGTATCCGTTGACCTTGGGGGAGCAGAGGAGCTGCTGGCGGCGGAGTGATGGCCGCTCTTTGAAGAGCAGCCATTTCCCGATTGTACGGCTCAATCACAAAATAGCGCGGGTGAACTCCGCTGTCGCTGACCAGCGCAAGTGAATGGCATCGACAAACTGTTGCTCGTCACTGAAGGCGTCATGCATGTCGATAAAGCGAATGCCAGAACGCTTTGATGCCCGCCTGATGGAGTCCTGCAATTGACCCAGGTTCTGGCGCTCAGGGTCGTAAAGCTGGACCCAATCGGGGCTCACGGGGGTAAGGACAACGTCCAATGTCTGACCCTGAGCGCCCGTAAGCGCGGCGAGCTGGCCAAGTGCGGCAAAACAGGCCGGATCATGAGAGCCCATTTCCTTGTAGAACATACCGCGGTCATGCCTGGGCTCCATGGGACCATCACCGAAGCGGTCGATCACCAAAGTGCCGAAACTGCCCGCATCGCTCCGCCGCGCTGCAAGACCATGGGCGTTCGAAAGGAACGTCACTGGATCAAAGTAGCGCAGATAATAGCGCCAGGCCGATTGGCCGCCAAAGACATAGGCATCCACATCTGAAAAGTTCAGATTATTCGCCTCCGAGGCGCAATCTTCAAAATCGAGCGGGGAAGCGAGCAGCATGACATGGCGCACCGACGGCAATCGTCCCAACAGCCAGCGCGTTGTTTCCGTCGTCTGATTGATGGCCTGTCCGCAAAGCCCCGCATTATAGGGCCGCAGCGAGGCATCGAATGCCATGGCTGCAGTGCTGTTGAAGTGCCGCCAGGCCACGGAAGACCCGACGACCAGCAGATTGGGCGACTGCGGCGGCATTTCCCGCATGATCCGCAATTTCTCGTCGATGCAGATGCTGTTGGAGAATTGCGGCGGCGGCAGGGCGTTGCGGGAGTGGAGAAAGGCCGCCGTGCCCACCATCATCGCCGCCATCAATATCGCCCCGATCGCCATGGCCACGATATAGCGCCGCATGTAGCGCCGGGGCGCAATGGCGGGAGAGGCGGCCTCCGCGCTTCCTAATGCGATAAACATGACCGGTTCAGCTTGTCTTCGATCAGGGAAACAAATTCCCCGACATTGTGAAGGCTTTCGAATTCCGATGTCAGGAAACGGATGCCGAAACGCTGCTCCACCGCCACAATGAGCGAGATATGGGACTGGCTATCCCAGCCCTCCACATCATCGGCGCGAGTGGCCGGTCCGATGTCGAGATCGTCTTCATCGAAAATGTCACGCATCAATTCAGTAAGCGTTTCGTAAATCTCAGCTTCGGTCATGCTGCCTCCAGCGCGATATGATGTGTCCCCGTTTCCGCCCCCGGAATTGGCCGTCGCCAGAAAGCTGTTCCCTCTGCCGCCCCAGGAAGCGGGGGCATGGGAACAAAGCCCAGTTTTTCATAATGCTGTGCCACGAGGCCATTGCGTTCGGTTGGCCGGTATTCGCCCACAAGCGCGCAGAATCCCCGTTCTCGCGCTGCTTCCAGCAGTATCTCGAAGGCCGCCGTTTCGACACCCCGGCCCAGGACCCGGCAGCTCATCAGCCAGCTATCGATCAGCAACTCATTGGCGGCAAGTGCGGGATCGGGACGGGCGAGGATGACGCTGATCAGGCCATTGTCCCCAAAACGGTCGCGAAGCCGGAAGCAATAGCCAAGGCTTTGCGCATCGGCGACGAACGCCTCAAGCTCGGCAGCGGTTCGGCGCCGGGTGGTGAGATTGAACTGGTTGGTCTTGTTGATGAGTTGAGCGGCGCGCGGCAGATCGGTTGCGCTGACCGGCCGCGCCAGCATGGTCATTTCCAGGCTCTTCAGATAACCCTCAAGATCAGTGGTGGCGGAAAGCGCCTCCCGCTGCGCATTGGCGGCATAGCTGCCCGCGCGCGCGAGATCGTCCGCCGTTAGGGAGACGGCCTCGAAATACCCCGCTGCCGCCAGGCTTGCCGGGTAATGGGCAATATCAGCCGGCATTTCGGGCACCGCCACTTCGGGCAATTCACGCCGGACGATGGCCCGTTCCGCCGGATTGTCATCGACGAATACCAGGCTATCCAGGCCGATATTGATGCTGCCTGCGATGGAACGGATATTTTCCGCCTTGTCCGACCAGTTGGCGCGAAAACAGGCGATATCGGCATATTTCAGCACCATCTCGCCATGCTCCTCAAATGCCTGGCGAGCGATGCTGTCATCATTCTTGCTGCACACCGCCAATATGATGCCTGCGCTTCGAAGCTGGTCCACATAATGCTGAAAGGCGAGATAGGCTTCGCCTTCAGCGCTTCCTTGTCCCAGACGAATGCCCGCAGGACCATCATCGCCGATCACCCCTCCCCACAAGGTGTTGTCGAGATCAAGCACCAGGCATTTGCGCGTACGCCCTGCGATTGCGGCAAGGATGCGCGCCACATGATCGCCATAGAGCGGCGCGAACAGCGGATTGATGAGTTGCTTGGCGTGATGCCAGCGCACCATGTCCACCCTGTCGATGCCGCCGATGTTGGGCGGCAATCTTGCCTCGACGTCGAGCAATGCGACATGGTCTTCGCGCGCGGCGGCACGGACAGCCTGATTGAGCGCCAGCACCATGGCCGCCGGAGAGGCCGGCACAAGGGCGTCGAACGATCCGAAAAGCGGCGGCGTGAGGGACAGAAAGCTCTGCTGAATGACCTGAGCGCCATATTTCTCCCTTGCCTGACGCCAAAGATGGCGCAGTTCCAGAACCGCCGAAGCGATATGCCGTTCCGCCTCCTGATCGGCGCCGATGGCTATTCTGGATAGGATCGCCTGGCTATCCAGAGCGAGAAGAATGGCCTGAGGCTTGAACTCTCGAAGCTCCGCATCATCGCCAAGCAGGGCCTGGCGAAAAGAGCCGTAGGCACCGGCATGCACTCTCGCGAGCAGGTTCCTTCCGAGCGCGGAAACGCGGATGGCCGGAAGGAGATGCCCGACGCTGTGCGATGCCAAAATAGCAAGGCGCAGTGATGACAGCCCCAGCGAAGCGGCGTCCACCTCTGGCCATTTGCCGAGCCAGCCGTTAAGCAGCCGGTCGATGCGGTCGGTCTCGGTCATGTCCCGGTTGAACTGCGTCAGAGCTAGTATGGCGGAGAGCTGCCCGGCCGGTGACGCGTCCATCCGGAGCACGTCCTTGATCCTGCTGGACAGGTCATCTGCCGCCGGAAGCCAGTCAAGCATCTGAAACATTCCTCACGCCTTCAAAACTGGAAGTAGAGAAATTCCGTGGGCGCGACCGAGGTTGCATAAAGCATCACGACGAGCGACGCCGCTCCCAACGCCATTCCTGTGGGAATGCTGGGCCGCCAGCGGAAGAGCCGCGAATAGCGCTCCAGCCATGAGGCGGATGGACGCAGGTTGAGCGCGGTCGGGAAGCTGCGCAGCCACTGCATCGAATTGGGAAGAGACCAGACAACCACCAGGAAGATGAATATCCGCACCGCATGAGAGGGCGTGAAAGCTTGCAGGTCGCCAACCGGCAGACCCAATTGGGCAACGAGGGATCCAAGCAATGGGAGCTCCGCAACCCGCTGCGGAAATGTAATGCCGTTAAGGCCCGCCATGCCAGAAAGGATATTCATCGCTGCCGGCACATTGTCGGCGCGGAAAAAGACGAGGGCGATCATCACGCACAGGAAGGTAAGCCCCACAGATGCCGCGATCTTGGCCGGATTGCTGCTTTCCAGCGGAATGCCGCGCTGCACCTTCCATTGCCGCCAGGCATGCGCAATGACCAGATAGACGCCGTGCAAAAGGCCGAAGACGATGAACTGCCATCCTGCGCCATGCCATACGCCCGAGATGAACATGGTGAAGATCGTCGGGAAAGCCACCAGGACAAGAAATGTCTCCGACGACATCTTCCCCCTTCGCGGCAGCGGTCTGCCCTTCGCCGCGCGGCGGCGAGTCATGGCCACCACGATCGGATTATAGATATAGGCCGTCAGGAACCGGGTCAGCGTCATGTGCCAGCGGTTCCAGAATTCAATGATGTTGCGAGCCTTGAACGGGCTATTGAAATTCGGCGGAAGCGAAATGCCGAACAGCAGCCCGAGGCCAATGGCCATGTCGGTATAGCCGGAAAAATCGAAATAGATCTGGAGCGTGTAAGAAAGCGCCCCGCTCCAGGCCTCGATAAATTGCACGCCGCCGGAACGCGCTTGCTCGAACACGGGCCGGGCATAGGTGCCGAACGGATCGGCAACCAGGACTTTCTTGAACAATCCGATGAAGAACAGCGTCACGCCCACCGCTACCAGGTCCCATCTGGGACGGAAGCGGTCGGGATTGCTGAACTGCGGCAGCATTTCACGATGATGCGTGATCGGTCCGGCGATCAGGTGGGGGAAGAAGGTTATGAACAGGCAATAGTTGAGGAAGCCATGCTCCGTCACTTCTCTGTCATTCGCATCCACCAGATAGGCAATCTGCTGGAAGGTGAAGAAGGAAATGGCGAGCGGAAGAATGATATGCGGCGCCGCCCATCCCGCCCCCGTCACATCCACGATCGTCTGCACCGCGAAGCCGGTATATTTGAAATAGCCGAGCAGCGCGACATTGGCGGCGATCCCGGACAGCAGCAGGGCGCGATTGCGCCGCCGCATCAACTGGCCGCCCACCCAATAGTTAAAGGCCATGCTGCCCAGCAGCAGCGGCACATATTGCGGATTCCACCAGCCATAAAAGGCTAGCGAGGCAAGCGTCAGCCATAATCCCGCCAGACGCTTCAGCCCGAAATGCGCGAGCAGCAGAAAGCCGCCAAATACCGTCGGCAAAAAAAAGAACAAAAAGGTGGCGGAATTGAAGAGCATGTCACCTGCCTGCCGACTCGCATATGGCTTTAAGAAACGCGGGTCTCACAAGGCTGAATCGTGCAAGCGAGCTTGGAATAGGGCTAAGTGTTTGTAAATCAGCCACAGTGGGTACCGCCTCTCGGATAACCGCCTTCCAGAACCGATGAGACTTCGTAACGATCCAGCTTCCCGGCCTATCAGGCAGGCGACCGCGGGCTTCTTGCCTGCTATTTAGGAGTAGAAGCTGCCTGCTTCCCATTGACGTTACTCAGCCAAGATGCTGTGTATCATAACAATAAGGGAGAGGTTCAAATGGAGGCGCATTCCGTTGCCACGGAGCCGCGGCGGGCTGACGAAATCGACACGAGCTTCCTGGATGGCGTGGTGGGTTATTGGTTGCGTCGCGCTTCTCATGTGATCGCCACGGATTATTTAGCTAGGGTTAAGGAGACCGCCGGCCTCCGATCAGTGCAGGTCTCCATTCTGGCAGTCGTCGGCGCCAATCCGGGTATCAGCCAGACACAGCTTGGACGCAGCCTCGGCGTCCAACGGGCCAATATGGTCCCGCTGCTCGCCAGCCTGATCGAGGATGGACTGCTGAGACGCGAGCCCTCGGACGAGGACAAGCGCGTGCTGGAACTTTACCCCACCAGCGCAGGCGAGGCGAAACTTCACGTTGCGAAGGCTTTGATCGACGAACATGAAAACGCGCTGCTCGCGGCCCTGACTGCCCAGGAACGCCGGACAGTCATTCAATTACTCGCCAAAATCGCTGACGCCGGAACAGAATAAAACCAAATGACAAAAAGGGGATGCCAATGACCGCCGATCCGCGGACTATTGTAGCCGAATCCAGAATGACTGCTCGCCAGATTACGGCCGTCGCCCTCATAATCGGGCTGAACGCGCTTGACGGCTTCGACGTACTAGCCATCAGCTTTGCCTCTCCCGGCATCGCGGCCGAATGGAGCATAGACAGGGCCGCTCTAGGCATAGTCCTGTCCATGGAACTGATCGGCATGGCCCTTGGCTCGATCTTTCTTGGTGGTGTCGCCGACCGGGTGGGAAGAAGGCCGACGATCCTGACCTGCCTTACCGTCATGGCGGCCGGCATGTTCTTGACCACCACAGCGTCGAGCATAGCGGCGCTTTCCGTCTGGCGCGTTCTCACCGGTCTCGGGATTGGCGGCATGGTGGCGGCCCTCACCGCGGCCGTGGCCGAGCATTCCAACAGCCGCAACCGCAACCTCTGCGTGGCGCTCGTGGCAATAGGCTATCCCATGGGCGCCATCATCGGCGGATCGGTGGCGGCAATGCTGCTGAAGACCCACGATTGGCGGACTGTTTTCCTCTTCGGCGGTACAGTCACCGCGCTATTCATCCCGTTGGTGTTGTTGGCACTTCCCGAGACAATAGCCTTTCTGGTCAGGAAGCGGCCCCAAGGCGCGCTGCAGAAGATCAACCGCATCTTGGCCCGCCTGGGCCATGAGCCCGCCGTCGCATTACCACCAGAGGAAAGCGCGGAAAAAAAATATTCGGTGCGGGACATTTTGCGGCCGGGCCTCATAGGCACGACCTTGATCCTGACGCTGGCCTATTTCCTGCACATCGGCACCTTCTATTTCATCCTCAAATGGATTCCAAAGATCGTCGTCGACATGGGTTTTGATCCATCGTCGGCGGCGGGGGTATTGGTATGGGCCAATGTCGGGGGCGCCGCCGGAGGCATAACATTCGGCGTCCTTAGCCGTTTTCTCCCACTCAAATGGCTGACCATCGGGGTGCTTCTTGCCTCAACGGCGCTGGTCTCGATATTTGGCATGGGGCAGTCGGACCTTACACAACTGGCGCTGGCGGCGGGGATTGCCGGGGTGTTCACCAATGCAGGCGTGGTCGGTTTCTACGCCATCTTCGCTCAGGCATTCCCCACTCACGTCCGCGCGACCGGCACCGGCTTTGCCATCGGCGTAGGGCGGGGCGGCGCGGCCATCGCCCCGATAATCCCAGGCTTCCTTTTCAGCGCCGGCTACGGCCTGCAGGCAGTCGCAATTTTCATGAGCATGGGTGCCCTTGCCGCTGCTATTACGCTATCCTTCTTGCGCGAGCGCAAGGGCGCCTTTGAAGGAGGCCGTCAAAAGGACCAGAGTCATGCCCACCCTCTTCCTCGATCACTATGAAAGCCCCGTTGGAACGATATTGCTGGTGACGGACGAGGATCGGCGATTGCGGGCGCTGGACTTCCAGGATTATGAGGCCCGAATGCGCCGTCTGCTCCGCCTGCATTATGGCACTGACGAAACGCTTCCCGTTCCAGCGCCGACGGCGATCAGGGATGCGCTCGACGCCTATTTCGACGGAGACTATCAGGCGCTATCCCGCATCAAGTGGCAAACCAACGGTTCGCCGTTCCAGCGTCAGGTCTGGGCAGCATTGGGCGATATTCCGCCGGGTAGCACGATGAGCTACGGGGCACTTGCAGCGCATATCGGGAAGCCCAAGGCCGTGCGGGCCGTGGGGCTTGCCAATGGCGCCAATCCGGTGGGCATTGTTGTCCCCTGCCACAGAGTGATCGGATCCAATGGCAGGCTCACCGGCTATGGTGGAGGCACCGCGCGAAAAGCATGGCTGCTCGAACATGAAGGAGCAGCGTTCAAGCCCGAGGCGGCGCAGGCAAAGCTGTTTTGACCGATTATCTTGCCGGCCCGGTCAAGCGCAGCGTCACCATCGCCGGCCACCAAACCTCCATCAGCCTGGAGCCCGTCTTCTGGCGGGCGCTGAAGGCGGAAGCCCAGCGGCGTAACCTTCCGGTCAATGCCCTTATCGCCCAGATCGACCTGGAGCGGATCGGGGCAGACGACCCTCCCAACCTCGCGAGCGCCATACGTCTCTGGCTTTTCCATAGTCTCACAGACTCAGTTGATACTCATTCGCAATAGTGTTGACACTGATAGTGATTCGCAATAGTGAGTCCCCAACCACATAAAGGGGGATTCATGTCAAATAATTCGCGTTTGGCCGCAAACTTCATCGCACCCACTTCCATTGCCGCCGCCATGCTGATGGCAGGACCTGCCTTTGCCGCCGATGGCGATGCAGCCGCCGCAGACGCCGAAGTAGCGGCCCGCGCCAAAGAAGGCATTCAGGTCAACGGTGAGCGGCGGAAGATGGAACTGCCAACGATCCGGGGGCCGGTCATTGACGTGCCGCAGATCGTGACCACCGTCTCGTCCGAAACCCTTCGCGACCGCCAGGTAGTGTCTCTTGAGCAGGCCCTGCGCAACGTCGCGGGTGTGACAACGCAGATCGGTGAAGGGGGCATCGTCAATGGCGACCAGTTCTTCATTCGCGGACAGGCCGCCAAGAATGACATCTTTACCGATGGGCTACGCGACTTCGGCGCGTTTACGCGCGACAGCTTCAATTATGAGGCGGTAGAGGTCCTGAAGGGCTCGTCGTCCACGGCCCTTGGCCGGGGCGTGTCGGGAGGAGCGATCAACACCGTTTCCAAGGCGCCCGCGACAACCGACTTCTTCAGCATGACCGGATCGGCGGGGTCTGCGAACTATGGCCGTATCACCGTCGACGCAAACAAGGCGCTCACCGACAGCGTCGGGCTTCGCCTCAATTTCATGGCGCACACCAATGACTCACCGGATCGTGATCCGGTGGAAGCTCGGCGCTGGGGTTTTGCTCCAGCCATCGGCTTTGGGATTGGCCAGCGCACCAGCCTCACCCTTATCTACTTCCATCAGGAAGAAACCCGGGTTCCCGACTATGGCGTGCCGATTGCGGTGACGACGGATCCGGCCATAAACGGGGTTGCGGTTCCCGATATCGAGGTCCCGGTGACCGAGCTTGGCGTTCCGCGCTCCAATTTCTATGGCTATACCGCGGACACCGACAAGGTGACGGTGAATACCCTCACCGCGAGGTTCCGGCACGAGGCCAATGATTGGCTGACCTTTACCAGCGACACAAAGCTCGGTGCGTACAAGCGCTTTTTCCGGCAGACGGTGGCATCCTGTCCGGCTGCCACCTGCGGCGATCTGCTGCTCGATGGAAATGCTGCGACTGTTCCCTTGGTAACAATGGGTGGTCCCGGGCCCTATGACCAGACCACCAAGGGCGTCCAAAATGTCTCGACCGCCCTCATCACGAAACCGGTGGGCGGAATGCGGAACGAGTTGGTGCTGGGCGTCGACTTTTCCTACCAGACCAACGACCGGACGCAGGCCAACTATGAAGGCACAAGGGCTCCCAAGGACCTGTTCAATCCGGTCCACAGCCCTTCGCCCGCCCTCTCGGCCACGCTCAACAATATCCGCGACACGCGGGGTACGGACATCTCCTTCTTCATTGACGAACGCCTCTGGCTGACCCCCCAATTTTCAATCAACGCCGGGCTTCGTTTCCAGCATTTCACCAACAAGCAGGATCAGACCAGCTTTGCCGCAACCACCTGCAACGGGGTCAGCGGAACCTTTGCCGAATGCGATTTCACGCGCAAGGCGAAGCATAGCCTCTGGAATCCAAAGATTTCGGCCATCTGGGAACCGTCGGAGCAGGCGAGCTTCTATGTCAGCTACAGCAAAGCCGCCGTGCCGCCGGGTAATTCCATCGGCAATGGCGACGCGCTTTCCGCGCTGGCCGCCAACGGCACGATCAGTAGCGCTGATCTCGATCCCGAAAAAACGAAGACATTCGACATCGGCGCAAAATTCGGGCTGTTCAACAACAAGCTGCTGGTTCAGACTGCGGTGTACCAGATCAATCGCGATAATGCGAAAGAGACAGATCTGGCCACCAATACGACGGTCGTCTCCACCGAACCCAAGCAGCGCCTTCGCGGCTTCGAGTTGGGCGTGAGTGGCGCGGTCAACGAGGAACTGCTGCTCACCGCCAACTATTCATATATCGATGCGGAGATTCGCGAATCCTTCTCCAGTGGTCTGGTGGAAGACACCGTCGGCAATCAGGTCCGCTATGTGCCCAAGCATGCCGCCTCCGCATGGGCGACTTGGAAGCCGGTGGACGGCTCACTCAAGGGCCTCGAGATCGGCGGCGGTCTTAACTATCAGTCGAAAGTCTATCTCAACAACCTCAACACGCAGGTCGCGCCCTCCTATGTCGTGTTCGATGCATTGCTAGGATACAGCTTCAGCAACTACCGCATTGCGCTCAATGGCTACAATCTCACCGACAAGCGCTATTACGCTCAGGTAAATGGCGGTCGCGTGCTGCCGGCAGCCGGCCGGACCTTCGTCGCGAGCTTTGGCATTGCCTTCTGACGCTGTGACCCGGCAGAAGGCGGCAGGGCCGGTGGCGACAGCCGCCGGTCCTGTCCTGTTGCCGGAAAGGGCTTGCCAATGCTGATCCGAATCCCCGCCTTGCTTTCTGCGGATGAAGTCGCTCATTGCCGCAAGGTTCTGACGGAGACCCAGTGGGTCGATGGCCGCGTCACTGCGGGCGTGCAGTCGGCCATCGCCAAGAACAACCTTCAGGTGCCGGAGGACGCACCCGAGGCGAAAGCGCTGCAGGACATCATCCTGCGCGCATTGGGGTCGAACGAGACCTTCAACGCCGCCGCCCTGCCGCTGCGGGTCTTTCCGCCACTGTTCAACCGCTATGATGCGGGAATGGGCTTCACCGCCCATGTCGACAACGCCATCCGGTATATTTCCTCCGCGCGGCAGCGGGTACGGACGGACGTCTCCTCCACGCTCTTCCTCAGCGATCCCGCCGATTATGAAGGCGGCGAGCTGGTCATCGAGGACAGCTATGGCGAGCAGCGGGTCAAGTTCGATGCCGGAGACCTGGTGCTCTACCCGGCCGACAGTCTGCACCGGGTCGAAGCCGTAACGCACGGCAGCCGCTGGGCGGCTTTCTTCTGGACCCAGTCAATGGTCCGCGACGATGGCGACCGGGCCCTGCTCTACCGCTTTGACCGTTCCATCACCCTCACCCGCGCCGAACTGGGCGACAGTCACCCGTCAGTGCTGGGCCTCACCGCCACCTACCATAATCTTCTCAGAAAATGGGCCGACCTTTGACGACCTTTCGCCTCAATCAATCCGGCCTGCTCTTCGTCCCCTCCAAATGGCAGCGGGCGGTCTTTATCCGCTGGCTGAAGAGGGTTCATGCCTGGACCGGTTTCTGGGGCGCCATTCTGTTCTTCATGCTGGGCCTGTCAGGCGTACTGCTCAACCACCGCAGCATCATGAAGATCGAAACCGGGGAGCCGGTGGAAGTGAGCGCGATGGACATTGCCGTCGACCCCGCACTTATCCCGGACGAAAAGGCGCTCGGCCAATGGGCGGCCAGGCAGCTCGGCCTCTCATCCAAGCCGCGCCCGCCCCGCAAAGAGGGCGGCGGCAGCGGCGAGCGCAAAAGCTTCATGGGGCATGAGCAACAAGAAGCCGAGAAATGGGCACAGCAGTTCAGCCAGCCCAAT
>NZ_DATEMB010000060.1:0-29066 GCF_035276005.1 Rhizorhapis sp. | reverse complement strand
TCGTCCGCCACTCTGATATGGCAGGAGGAAGCCATCTCGAGCCCGCCGCCGATGCAGGCGCCACTAACCGCGGCCACGAAGGGAATGCTTCCGCGTGCGATCGTGTCGAATGGCCGCGCGGCCGCCGCCGATCCGATCCGCATCTCCAGATGGCGGTTATGGTCGTTCATCCAGCTCATGGCTTCCGCAAGGTCCAGCCCGGCGCAGAAATGCTCACCATGGCTGAAGATGACGCCCACCCGCGCTTCCGCTTGCGCGCGCGCCACAGCCTCATTCAGCTGATTGGACAGTTCCGCGCTCAGCGCATTGCGCTTGGCCGGGCGATCAAGGCCAATTTTCGCCACCTTGCCCTCGAGTTCATAAGTAATCACAGGTTCAGACATCGACATTCCTTCATTAGATTGTATTGGTCGGGCACAGCCCGGCCGAAGGTTCAGGATGAATGGCGCGGCAGCTTCAGGCCCCGCAGCGCAATGGTATTCCGCTGCATCTCGCTGGTCCCGCCACCCAGCACGCCCATCAGCGAGTGACGAAGCACCTGCTCGACCTCGGGAATGGGCGCAGACGCGGCCTCTTCCGACAGCAGCCCGCCCGAGCCCAGAATGTCCATGGCAGCCTCCCCCAGCCGTTCCTGAAGTTCGCCGACAAAAACCTTGCTCATTGCTGCTTCATAAATCGGGACACGGCCCGTCTGGACAAGATTTCCATTGCGCAGCGTAAACTGACGCGCCACCTCTATCTCGGCGGCCAGATTCCCTATCCGGTCGCGGATCACGGGGTCCAGCCGCGGCGAGTCCGCAGACTCCCCGGTCGAACGCAAGTAATCGATGAGCCGGTCAAAGACGTGCTGAAGATGGGCGACCGTCGTGCCTATCATCACCCGCTCAGCGGCGAGCGCGTCCGTGATCACCTTCCATCCGCCATTTTCAGGGCCAAGCAGCGCCCCGGCCGGCAATCGCACATCGTCGTAAAATGTCTCGCAGAAGGTGCGGCCATACATGAACATGCCAGGGCGGATCGTGATGCCCGGCGTGTCGAGCGGCACGAGGAAAATGCTGATGCCCGCATGTTTGGGCTGGGCTTCGGGGTCGGTACGCGCGGCCATGAATGCGTATTCGGCCTTGTCGCCGCCGGTTGTCCAAAGTTTCTGGCCCGAAATTACCCACTCGTCCCCTTCGCGTCGCGCGGTGGTGCGGAGAGCGGCCAGGTCGGAACCTGCTTCCGGTTCGCTATAGTGAAGCGCAAAGGAACGCTCGCCGCGCAGGAAAGCCGGCAAAAAATCCTTCTTCTGCTCTTCCGAGCCGTAGCGGATGATGGCCGGGCCGACGATCGTCTCGCCCGCCATGTTCGCATCGGTCGGCGCCTCTGCGAACTCGAGCTCTTCGATAAAGGCGAGCTGCTCGCCCGGACTGCGCGCCTGCCCGCCGACCTCCTTCGGCCAATCAAGACCGGTCCAGCCGGCTGCGCCCATTTTCCTCGAAAATTCGCGATTATAAGCGCGGTCCGTGAAGGGGAGGAGGCGGTTTGCACTGCGGTCGGCGTCGGTCCAATTCTCATTGAGCCACGCGCGAATCCGGCTGCGAAATGCGGCCACGCTTGCATCGGTGTCATGGGAAGGCAGGTTCGACGAGCCTTTTTCCTTCACCCGAGCCGGAGCGAGGAGATAGTCCGCCAGGGCGCCGCGCGCCCGCGCCGCGCCCCCGAAACGAACGAGATCGGCATGTACGCTGCGGAAATGGCGCGGCAACTCATGTTCCTCGGCATAACCAATCGCGCCCATGACATGGTGCGCCTCGAGGATGACCTGGCGAAGCGACGGCCCGGCATAGGCGATCGCTCCTTCAGCAAAGTAGATCCAACTGGCGTCTCTGCGATCCGAGGCGTCGGCCGCGCCCGCGAGCGACAATCGCGTGCCGTCGAGCCTGCTGAGGCAGTCCGCCAGCTTGTGCTGGATCGCCTGGAACTCCCCGATCACGCGCCCGAACTGCCTGCGCTGCTTTGCATGTTCCAGGGCGAGATCGAAGGCGCGCTGTGCAGCGCCCAGCGCTCGCGCCGTATTTACGAGCCGCACAACGCGCGCAGCATCGGCGAGACGCTCTTTTTCCACGGGCAGCCAAACCGAGGGTCGGGAGGCCAGTTCCACCTCGCTCAGCGCGGGAACCGCAAGACCGGGCGTATGTGTCACCCGCACGCCAGGATCATCCACGGCGACGACCGCCACGCCAGAGGGAGCTGTCGAAAGGAGGAGCAGGTGCGTTGCAGCCGCGACGCCCTCGACGAACGCAGCCGCGCCGCTCGCCTGTCCATCAACAATGGAAACACTGCCCGCATTGCGGTCACCATCGAAACCCGCCAGGACTATCGCGGGCACGGCCTCCCCCGCCTGTACGGCAGTCAGGAATGCGCGTGCATCTGCGTCATTGGTTCCATCGAGCAGCCAGTTGGCGAGCCACAGGCCGATCAGCGGCACCGGGCAAGACGCGCGCCCAAGCTCCTCGAATAGCATGAGGGTTTCCCGCAACCCCGGCCCTTCGCTCGAGCCCAGCTCGGCCAAGCCAAGGCCATGAAGCTCGCCCATGATCCGGCGCAACGCCTTCGCATCGTTCGCCCATTCGACAGCTTGTTCGACTGGCCAGCCACCCTCGAGCAAACGCCGCAAGGATTCGATCAGCAGTGCACGCTCTTCCTTTGAGAGCTCCATCGCCATGATGCCTCTATCCCTCCTGATAATTGTTGAGAGTTGCCATGGCCCTGCAGGCAGAATCGGTCTCGCCGCGCGCGCAACTCCTTGTCTGGAAGGGAAGCTAGGCCCGTTAAAGTTGATCTGTCAACAATTCATATGAATCATATTATTTTTTGCAAAGGCAGTGAGCAGCGGAATTGCCGCACAAGAAGGCTGGACTCCATTGCACGCGGGCGTTGCAATGGAAGAATCTGGCCGCTAACCTGAAATGATGACTGAGCTGAATATATTGTCTGACGAACCTGCCGGCCGCGGATCCAAACGCATCAAATCGGTGGAAATCGGCTACCGCGTCCTGCTGGCGGTCCAGCGGGGCCCTGGCGCAGTAAAGTTGTCCGAAGTCGCGAAACGCTGCGGCCTGTCAAGCGGTGCTGCGCACAATTATCTGACGAGCCTGGTCAATACCGGCCTGGTTGAACAGGAAGAGCGCGGACGTTACCGTCTGGGCCCCAGCGCCTTTGCCCTGAGCCTGGCGTCCTTCCGGCAACTGAACGGCTATGACGTGATGCGGGACGCCGCCCAAGCGCTTCATCGGCAGACGGGCCAAAGCACCGCCGTGACGGTGTGGAGCCAGGGCGGCCCTGTTTCGGTCTATATACAAAGATCGGAAAATGTCGGGTCTTTCGAATTTCGTTCGGGCCATTTGCCGATGCTTCAGTCCGGCGCCGGTTTGCTGTTCATGGCCTATTTGGCCGAACATTATACCAGCGAGCTGATCAAGGCCGAACTGGGCGAGAGCGGCAATTCGGACGACGCAATAAAAAAAGTCATTGCTGCGGCGCGTGAAGCGGTGTTGCCCAAGGGATATGCGCAATACAATTATGAAGGGCCTGACCATTTCGCGCTTTCGGCGCCCGTTTGGACGGAGGATGGCCGCATCCCCTTCATCCTTTCGATCGTGGTGCATCACGCGGTGGACGATGCCACTTGCGCGGCGTGGATCGAGGAACTGCGTCACAGCGCCTACCAGGCGTCGCTGCTTCTCAACCGCATCGGTTCGGACGGACCCAGGTCCGAAATTTGCCCAAATCCGTTCGACCAATATGCGTGATCATGGGGGCATCCGGCCGTGACAGCGCAAAGCAGCCGCTGATCAGGGCCGAATGCCGATGGTTCTGGCGCGATTTCTTTAGTCGGCTGTGGATGCGACGCGATTTTTCCGCCTGAGGAAGTAACCGGTTTTGCAGGAAAGCGGCTTTGGGGAATCCCAAAGCTTCCAGTACTTCACCGGCGAGGAGTTCTTCCAGCATGGGGCCTTGGCAAAGCGCCACGGCGTCATCCACCGCGAACTCAAACGCCGATCGGCGATCGAACCGGTGATCGGCCACATGAAGAACGACGGCCATCTCGGCCGAAACTTCCTCAAAGGCTATGCCGGTAACCAGGCCAACGCCGTCCTCACCGCCATCGGCCACAACTTCCGCCTCATCCTCGCCTGACTGAAGCTCTTGTTGCGCCTGATCCTCGCAACGTTCCTGCAAAACCTGACACCAGAGCCCCAGCTCAAAACCGCTTCTTAACGTCAACTCTTTAACTGTCAGATGTTCTCATCTGACTGGAAATCGCTTTACTTTATCAGGCTGGCAAGAACATGGATTTGGTCTCCAGGAACCCGGCCAATCCCTCGGGGCCGGCCTCGCGGCCCAGCCCCGATTTCTTATAACCGCCAAAGGGCGCTGTGATGTCGATGTTGAAGCAATTGACGCCAATATGGCCGGTGCGGATGCGCCGGGCAATCTGCTCGGCGCGCGCCGTATCGGCCGAAAATACCGAACCGCTCAGGCCGTATTCGCTGTCATTGGCGATCGCGATCGCCTCTTCGTCATCGGCATAGCTGATTACAGAAACGACGGGGCCGAAAATCTCTTCGCGAGCGATACGCATATTGTTGTCGACACTGTCGAAAATCGTGGGTGCGACATAGTAGCCGCGATTAAAGCCAGGCACCTTGCCTCCGCCGGTGACGACCTTCGCGCCCTCGCGGCGACCGACCTCGATATAGTCGAGCACCCGGTCCCGCTGCCGCGCCATCGAAACCGGCCCTATGAATGTCTCCGGGTCCCAGGGATCGCCCACCTTGAAATTTTCAATTTGCGCGACATAGGCATCAAGGAACGCGTCATGCCGGCTCTGCGGCACGAGCACGCGAGTCTGCGAAAAGCAGATCTGCCCGCTGAATGGCATGGTCATCAGCGCCACCGACTGCGTCCATGTATCAATATCGGCGTCGTCGCACAGGATCGAGGCGGACTTGCCGCCAAGTTCGAGGCTGACCCGCGCCACCCGATCCGCGCACACCTTCGCGATGTGGCGGCCGGCATCGGTGGAACCGGTGAAGCTGACCTTGTCCACGCGCGGATCGCTGATGAGGGTGTTACCTGCCTCCCGGCCTGCAGGGACGACATTGAACACGCCTGCCGGAACGCCCGCAGCGGCTACGCATTCCGCCAGGATCAATGCGTCCAGCGGTGTCTCGGGGCTCGGCTTCACCACCATCGTGCAGCCTGCCAGCATTGCAGGCGCAGCCTTGCCCGTGAGCAGCACAAGTGGCGTGTTCCATGGAATGATCAGAGCCGAGACACCTACTGGTTCCCGCAGAACTTTCACCTTGCCATGGGTGGCCGGCCGCTCCTCTTCGAACGGATAGCTCTCTGCCATGGCGGCATAATAGCGGAACTGCGCGGCGGCCATCTCCGTGGACAGTTCCACGAAAAATTGCGGCGCGCCCACCTGCGCGGTCCAGACCCGCTTCAGCAGGTCAGTCCGCTTGTCGAGCTCGTCGGCGATCCGGAGCATGTAGCTCGCGCGCTCCGATGGGGAAAGGCGCGGCCAGTCGCTCGCGTCAAAAGCACGGCGGGCAGCGGCAACAGCTGCGTCCATGTCAGCGTCCGCACCGGCCGGCATGCTCAGCGTCAACTCTTCGGTAACCGGCGATATCAAATCCAGGCGCTCGGAGCCCATAGGCTCCCTCCAGGCACCATCAATGAAAAAGCGAGTACGCACATTTTCGGAAAGTTCACCTTGCGGGTCAAACGGCCGTTGGGTCATTTCCAATCTCTCCTGCAGGAAGGTGCAGCGACTCCTGATCGGCCGCTGCACATCGGTTCGTTAGTTATTGCCAGCAACTCCACGACTTCGGGACGGCCGGAAATCGCGCTCATGATGGACGCCATGACAGCTTTGGGCATGTGCGGCGCGCTGTCCTTATGGGCTTCGGCCGAAGTCCACTTCTCGACAAAGACGAACGGGTCCGGTTGGTCAGCGCGAACCGGTATCTCGGCCCCTGCAAAGCCCGGCAAAGAGACTAGCGCACCCGCAAGCTGCGAGAGCGCAGCCGCCAACCCGCCAGCTTTGCCGTCAGCGGCTTTCAAATGATAGTGACGGGCAACAGCCATTCCTTTTACTCCCGGATCATAATGCGGCCATGACGTCCGCCCAGCGCTCCATCATCTCATTTTCATGCCCCGGAACGACATGGAACTGCACCTGGCTATATCCAAGTTCCTTCAGTCCCCTCAGCCGGTCGACCAGCTCCGCTTTCGTGGCGGTCATGGTAAGGGCCTTGATGACATTGCCGGTGAGATGCGTTTCATCCGGCCGCACGAACATCAGGTGCCCGCGGTGATTGGTCAGATACCGCGCATCGGCAGGCTCGTAGCTTCCATAAACCTTCGCGTAGGCGTCAAGCGCATCGGGAAACGGAAACTCTCCTGGCATGATGGAGCCATATTCCTTTTCCTCAACCAGATTGTGAAAAGCAATGGCCGCAGCAGGGCCAGCCTGCGCCAATGTCTTGGCGCTGTCAGGGGATTCGCCTTCGTCGAGCACGCGGCCACCTATCGTAGTGATTGAGTAAAGATCCGCCGGGTCGCGTCCAGCCTGGGACCAGAGCGCGCGGACTTCTTCGAGCTCCGCCTGCTCACGTTCCGGATATGTCGCCGCGCCGATCCATTGGGCGCCCTTCTCCACCGTCAGCGCGCGCGCCTTTGGTCCGAGCGCGGAAACGGCCAGGGGAATGGGGTCCTTGATGTTGATCAACCCCAGTTCAGGATTGAGGAAGCGGATCTTGTGTATTGCCCCTTCTTCCTCAAACTCGGTCATTTCCCCCGCAAGAAGCGCCTGCACAACATCAATAAACTTGGCCATGCGCGCGAGCGTGACCGGTTTCAGCCCCATCGTCCGCCGTCCAGTGAAGCCTGTTGAAACGCCAAACACGACCCGCCCGGGCGCGAGCGCGTTCAGGGTTGCAAGACCACTGGCGGCGACCGGCGCAAGCCGGTTGGACGGTATCATTACCCCGGTGCCGAGCTTGATCCTAGACGTTTTCACGGCTGCCGCCGCCATGGCAGCAAAGAGTTCGGCATTCAGAAGCGGCGTATCGTAGAACCAAATATGCGAATAGCCGAGTTGCTCGGCACGCACCGCCACCTCCCATGAATTTGCCTTGGTCGGGAGTTGAATCGCCATGTCCATATAAAAGCCCTCTCATAATCATATCTTCTGACCGCCCCCTTTGGGCGACGCCGCCAGAGCCATTGGACCGGTCTGCTTTCGCGGCGTATCGCTTGAGTTCAGTTCTCCTTTGCCGCCTCCTCATGGCCCAGCGCCCGCCGGATGTCAGCGGCGGTTGCGAGCTGAGGCAATGTTCTGGCGGCAGCCTCCACAAGTGCGACATTGCCGAGTTGACTACCGAGCGGCGCATCTTCCAGTCCGACCCGCAAATGCATGCCTGCCGCCAGAGCCGCGCCGGTAATGCCAGACAGATCGGCATCAAGACCGGCGATCATCACCGGGGCTTCCGGCGCCTCAACCGAAAGCATCGTCTGATAGGCTTCCAGCGCATAGCGCTCTGGAGGAAATCCGAACGCCAGACCATCCGAGAACATGAGGCGATAGATCGGCTGAGGCACATCCGGAAAGGCACGGTGAAGTGCCGCGCCGAGCCGGATGAAGCCGGGTTCGTAACAGGCATAGGAGGGGTGGAAACCATATTCCCTCGCCAGGGCAATTCCGTGTCTCATGCCGGGCTCGTCATTGATGTAAAGCCCGCCCGGCCTGCCGGCGGCAACCTCAGAGAAACGGCTGAGATTTACCGAGCCGGTGTCGAGCGCGGCCCATTCAAGCAGGCCCCTGCGCGCGAGAGTTTCGACGAAAGCATAGCGGTCATTGCCGTCGAAAGCGATTGTCGGATAGACGATGGCGTCGATTTCCGCACGGATTCCCTCGATCACTGCCGCATAGAGATCCGTATCGTCGCTCGGGGATCCGGTCGCTTCGTCATAGGCATGGAAATGCACGACTGCGGCGCCGGCGCGTACGCACGCGACGCCTTCTTCAACGATCTCCCTGACGCTCACCGGAATCAATGGCTGGAGGCCACGGCCCCATCCGCCATTGAGCGCGACTTCCAGCCAGGTTTTGCCATCATCAGTCGCCATCCGAACCTCCATCGTTCATTTTGTGCCGCGCAGCGGGTTAGCTGGCGCCCGCCAGCCGGTCGTCCCATTGGGTTCAGGACATGGCGTTGATCGCATGCTCGTCTTGCGAAGCGGCAAGATAGCGCAAAACGCGCTTGCGGGCCGCGAAAAGAAGCAGCACGGCCATTGATCCTCCGAAGGCGGCCACGAGACCGAGGCCAACGCCGAGCGCGGCCTTCCCCGAGCCGAACTGGCTGGAAAGCAGTCCGGCGAGCGGCGGCGCGACACCCAGGGCGATCGTCGTCAGACAGATCAGCATCAATGCCGTCAGCGTCGCGCGCATACGGGACGGTGTGAACATGTGGATGGACGATATCGCATTGCTTGCACCACCAACCGCAAAGAACAGACCGGCAAATGTGCAGACAAGAAATAAGGACGGCGACGGCTGGAGCACAGCCGTCACGCAAAAAATGGTGCTCAATGCCGCACATGCCACGCCGACCAGTATGACGCCGTCGGGCCGGCGGCGGCCGATCCAGGCGCCGATAAAAGGCACGATGATGCTGGCGGCGATGAAAGTGATGAAATTATAGCTTCCAAAAACGCGGCCCGCATCGATGATCGACATTCCATAGGCGCGCGACAGATAGGTCGGGGTCCAGGCAAGAAAGCCGTTCGTGCCGAGCACCGTGCAGCCCGCGCCAAGGAACAGGCCCGGATAAAGCCAACCTTGCGATCGCGCATATCGCACGACATCACCGAAGGTGGCGGCCCCAACGTCGTGGGCCGCGGCTGTTCTGGCAGGCTCCCTGCCCACCGCGGCGAGAATAAGGGCGAGCACAAGTCCGGGAAGGCCGATGATGATGAAAACCGCTTGCCATTCCCTGAAATCGACAAAATGGCCGGCATGCTGAACCGCGTGGGTGAAGCTGATCGCTGCTGACCCGATCATATATGCGCCCGATGCGCCGGCCATCCCGAAGGCGTTGAAAATGGCGCCGCCGATAGTCCGGCGGTTCGGGGGCAATGCATCTCCGATCAGGGAATAGGTGGCGGGCGTCAGGGCCGCCTCCCCGACCGCAAGGCCGATGCGGAGGAGAACCAGCATCAGGAACGAGGTTGCGAACCCCGAAAGGATTGTGCACGCCGACCACAGGATTACTGCGAAGAAGATCAGTTGAAGGCGATTGCCCCGGTCGGCCAGCCGCGCCAGAGGGATGGTGATCGCCCCATAGAAGATGGCAAAGGCGGATCCGAACAGGAATCCGAGCTGAACGTCGGAGACGCCAAGATCCCGCTTCAGCGGTTCCACCAGCAGGCCAAGGGCGAACCTGTCCACCATCGAGACGACGAACAGCGCCGAAAGGACGCCGATCATCGCCCACGCCCGTCCCAAGGGCATCCTGACCTGCCTCGCCGTGACGCCTATGTCGGCGTGCGGGACGGCTGAAAGGCCGATGACGGTCTCGTTGGCGGCGCGCACGCTACATCTACTCACATTCTGTGACACTGGCGCCGATTACGCCGTCGGCGCGCAAGGCGGCAATTTCACTGCTGCTGTAGCCCAGGTCGGCCAGCACGCTGTCATTATGCTCGCCCAGCAAAGCAGGCAGCGCCTGTTGCGGACCGCGCGAACGGTCGATCCGCGCCGGACGCCGCATCATCGTCACGGTACCCGCAAGAGGGTGCTGCACCTGCTGGAACAGCTCGCTATGCTTGACCTCCGGATCTTCATGCACTTCCGGAATCGACAGGACGGGCGAGTAGGGAATGCCCTCAGCACCGAGCCTTTCCTCCCAATGGGACCGCGAATGACCGGCAAAAATCGGCCTCATGACGTCGAGCAATTCGGACCAGTTCTGGACACGGATCGGGCGCTCGCTGAAACGAGGATCGTCCGCTAATTCCGGATGCCCCATAGCCCGGCACAGTCCGCCCCAAGCGCGTGTCAAGCCGGCAAGCTGAAACGAGATCATACCATCCGTGCAGCGCATGATGACGGCCTGCGACACGGACGCACGCGAATCCGGCTCCATCGAGACGCCGGCGTCGGTATAGTAGGAATGGAAATCGGGGATGAAGCCGACCGACGCATCGACCATGGTGATGTCGATCCGTGAACCAACGCCGCTCACGCTCCTCCCATAAAGCGCCGCCATGATCGCGTTCGATGCCTGCAGCGCTGTCGCCTGATCGGCAAGGGTTGGCCCACGGAGCTTCGGCTCGTCGGGATCGACAAATGTGTAGAGAATGCCGGACAGGGCCTGTCCAACAGTGTCGAAAGCCGGCCGGTCACGGTAGGGGCCATCACTGCTGAACCCGGCAACGGAGCAGTAGATCAGGCGGGGATTTGTCTTTCGGAGATCGTCATAGCCGATGCCGAGCCGGTCCATCACGCCGGGCCTGAAGTTTTCAAGCACGACATCGGCCTCCGCCGCCAGGCGCCGGAAGATGTCCCGGGCGGCAGGATTCTGCAGATCGAGCGTGACGCTTTTCTTGTTCTTGTTGTAGGCGCGATAGTGGACGCCGTAATCCTGGATGTCCTTGCCGCCGATATAGGTCCTGAACGGATCGCCGCTGCCGGGCCGTTCGATCTTGATCACGTCCGCGCCGAAATCCGCAAGTTGCTGCCCCGCAAAAGGTCCGGCGATATATTGCGTCAATTCCAGCACCTTGACACCCTGCAGCGGACTGTCAGCGCGGTGTTTTGAGTGGCTATCTCCGGCCATTTAAATCTCCGTTCGAATGTTTTTAATTCATCGGCCGCCATATTCCCGCGACCGCTGCGCTTCAGGTTCAGCGTCAGTGCAAAGCTTCCACGCGCATCATTTGCTGTGCAGGCTGATCGGCAAGCTGTCGAAACCGTATAGTCCCCTGTTGGTGCCGATAACCGGAGAACCGACTTCGATGCGGGCTACGCGCTCGATCATCGCCTCCAACAGAACCTCCATCTCCAGTTTGGCGAGATGCATGCCGCCGCACATGTGCGGACCGGTGCCCCATCCGAGCTGATCGACAGGGTTGCGGGTGACATCGAACCGGTCGGGATCGGGATAATGGCGCTCGTCCCGGTTTGCCGACCCGTACAGCAGCATCACGCGCCCACCTTGGGGTATCACATATTCGCCGACTTCATATTCCTGAGCCGCAACCCGCGAGAACCACCGGACGGTCGCGCTGTAGCGTACACCTTCCAGCACCGCGCTGGAGATCAGAGCCGGGTTATCGCGCAGCAGCGCCCATTGGTCCGGATTGCACCCCAGATTATAGAGAAGATTGCCCTTGGCGTAGATCGTCGTATCGAGGCTGGGCAATACAAGAGCGCTCATCCCCGCCCGTGCTTCCTCAGGGCTGAGGACACCGGCCTTGGCAGCCTGGAACAGCATGTCGGTCCATGATCCCGGACGCAGATGGGCCGGATTGATTTCACGAAAATAGGCGTTGAACTCCCGGAAAATCTCGAAATCCCCGGCCAGTTGAGGATCCATCGTGCCATCGGCGTTGAGTGGACCGGCGCTGTTGAAGCTCGCCGACGCCCATCGGAGCATGTTCGCGCGCCCTTCTTCAGGCAGGCCGACCAGGCGCGAAATCGCTTCCAGCGGAAGATGGCGGGCAATGGTCGTCACTGCATCGATTTCGCCTTGGTCGACAATGCTGTCGAGGCGGCTGCTGATCAGCGCCTTGAGCATCTCGCGATGTTCCTTGAGCGCGGCAGGCGTCAGCGGCTTGGTGATGACCCTGCGCAACTTCTTGTGGCGTTCGCCGCCCGACTGGATGACCGGCGGCTGCTCCAGCGGTGTGTTGACGATGTCGTTGAAGCCGATGCCCCGCGTCGAAACGAGGACCTCGGGCAGCCGCAACGCCTGCTGAACATCGGTAAAGCGGCCAATGGCATAGACGTCGGGATGCTTGAGACGCACGACGGGTCCAAGATCCCTGATCCGCCGATAATGGGGAAAGGGATCCCGAAGCGCCTCGGGGGAAACCAGGTCCCCTTCATAGACCGGACAGTCCTCGACCGTATTATGCTTTGTCGCCATGGGATACGCTAACCTCTTCCTCTTGCACAGGCACATATGTGAAAGCCCGCGCTCGCTCCATAGGTCCGTGGCGGGGCGTGAAGGCCGACCAGACCGGCAGGGGGCAACGGAGTAATGGTATAGTCATACTCCTTGTCCAACAAGTTCTTCACCCAGAGGGACAGGAAGAAATTGTTGCCGGGGTCGACTGGCCGAAAGGACGGTAAACGCGGGCATCTGCAGAGAAGCTTTGCGGCGAAATCGGCACGTCCTGTGCGGATTCGGCGCGCCGCTGCGCCGTGACGACGATGTCGCCGATCTGCGCGGACGAAGCGTTTCCCGCAGGCGCCGCCGCATCTTGCGCGAAAGCTATTGCAGGCGAGCCAGCGGTTGAAATCATAGTCAAAAGACGCAGCCCAACCACCTTCATCGGTTCCTCCCTTTTGTATGGTGGTTGATTAACTTGAATTGCTTGACATTGTCAAGGCACACTATAACCTCATGCGTGAAAGATGTTGAAGCTATCGGCGCGATGGGTTCCGTAGGCCAGGGCGTCAGTCCAATATGGCAGCGAACGGCCCGCAACCGGCCTGTATGAAAATTGGGAGAGTTTTTATGATGACGCGCGAAGATAATGATTTTCTCTGCCGCGTGGAGCCCGGCACGCCGATGAACGCTGCGTTCAAGCGTTATTGGCTTGTCGCCGGCCTGTCCCGCGATTTTCCCCAGGCCAATAGCGACCCCAGGCGGTCGACGATGCTTGGAGAGGACTATGTCCTGTTCCGCGACAGCAACGACAAGATCGGCTGCCTTCGCGAGCTATGCTGTCATCGCGGCGCTTCTTTGTGCCTTGGCCGAATCGAGGAGGGCGGTCTGCGCTGCATCTTCCACGGGTGGAAGTTCGATGTCGACGGCACGATCATCGACATGCCGAACGCCACCGACGACCGGTTCAAGCAGCGCTACCGCCAGCCGGCCTTTCCTGTGGTGGAAAGAGGCGGGCTGATCTTCGTTTATCTGGGGCCGCGCGAAGAACAGCCGCCTTTTCCGAATTGGCGGTGGCTCGATTTCGCTCCGGAGCAATATTTCATCGCGCCGGTCATATATAATACCAACTATATTCAGGCGATCGACGGGGGCGCCGATTCCTCTCATCTGACAACGCTTCATCAGGATGCGCTGACGCGTCAGCATCCCGTCACCGACAATAACGCCTTCCGGCGCATCATGGCGGATGCGGCGCCACGCTTTGACACCTATGCGACAGAATTTGGTCAGTTTTCGGCGGCCTTTCGCACGATTACGAGGCCCGACGGCAGCACCTATGAAACCTGCAAAACCTCCGTCTTCGCTGCCCCGTCCACTGTGATCACCAACGGTGCCTATCCCGACCAGGGAACCTTCGCCTTTTTCACCCCAATCGATTCCTACCGGACCATCGGCTATCTCGGAAACTATGACAGCGCCTGGACGACCCCTGAAGAGCCGCTGGCAGCGATGCGGTTCATGAGCCTCGATCCCGAGACATTGGACCGCCTGGGCTTTTCGCCGGAGACTTGCGACAGTCCCGGCAGGGCCAGCCGCGATAATAATTGGTACCAGGATCGCGAAGGGATGCGGAACGGCCGCTTCACGGGCATGCCCCCCTTCATTCCGGAAGACATCATCGTCGCGGAATCGATGGGAGCGATTTACGACCGCACACAGGAAAATCTGATCCCTGCGGATCAGGTCGTCGTCCGCATCCGTCGAATCCTGATGGATATGGCGCGCGATGTCCAGGAAGGCCGCAAGCCGATCGGTTTGCGCAGCCCGGTCGATTATTCGAATGTCTACGTCGGCGAAGGGGCAGTGGAAAAGGGACAAAGCTGGCAGAAGATCACGCTGCCGGAGGAATTCGTGCAGCGGGAGCGGCTCGAGGCCTGAACGCATCTGAGACGAGCCACCGGGATTTTCCTGTGGCTCGCCATGCACGCAGCCATATCCGGCGGAGAGAAATATGAAGGATTTCCAGAACAGAGTAGCTGTCGTTACCGGTGCCGCGTCCGGGATCGGGTTCGGGATCGCCCAATCGCTCGCCAAGCGCGGTGTCGCGGTCGCCATGATCGATATCGAACAGGGCGCGCTCGACATTGCGGCGGCCGATCTGTCATCGACCGGCGCAGCCTTGCTGCCGCTCGCCGTCGACGTGTCGAACCGGGAGGCGATGTACGCCGCCGCAGAAACAGTGCGGGAAAGGTTCGGAAGGCTGGACATCCTCGTGAACAATGCAGGCGTTGCCTATAATGCCAAGCCGGTCCACGAAATTCCGGACGAGGCGATCGACTGGTCCATCAACGTCAATCTCTATGGCGTGCTGAACGGCATCAAGGCTTTCGTTCCGCTGATCCTTGCCACCGGGCAGGGCGGTCATATCGTGAATACGAGTTCAATCGGCGGTTTCCAGGTGCGCAAGAATGAGCATTGGCATCAAGGGCTCTACGCCGCCACAAAATACGCCGTGACGGCTCTTTCCGAGGGGCTGCGCATCGATCTGGAACCGCAGGGCATAGGCGTATCGATTCTCGCCCCGGCAGAGGTGGCGACCAACATCGGCACCTCCGATCGCAACCGGCAAAGCCGCTTCGGCGGCGCGACCAGCGGCAGTCAGGCGACGGTTGTCGACAAGATATTGAAGGAAACCGGCATCTCGCCGCAGACGGTAGGCGAACGGGTGATCAAGGCGATCGTCGACAATGAAGCCTATGTCTTCACGCATCTGCGCGTTCAGCCCTGGCTTGAGGAGCGCCATCGCCGGATCGAGGCGGCCTTTGACGCCACGCGGGATTTCCTTGCGTCACAATAGCCCAGAGCAGGTTTGATCCGGCTTGAAATGCGCCATCTCCGTTCGTGTCGAGCGCAATCGAGACATTTCGAGCGTACTATGCTCGGGAAAAATGGAAATGGCCGAAACAAGCGAGAAATGCGGCACCGCATGATAGCCGATCAACTCAATTGCGAGCGGATCGACAGAATATCGAACAGGAACCAGATCTTCGCGATCTTCCCTTCGCGGAAGTGGTAAAACGCATATTCCGCCGCTTTCACCGATTTGCCGTTGGGCGCCATCCCCATCCATTCTGCCCGTGGCGTCCCGCTGGACATTATCCGGACCGCGACCTTCCGATCATCGACCACAAGGTCCTGCAACTCCCACCGGAAATCCGGGACCGCCTCGATCACGGAACGAAGGCGGCCGGTAAAATGGTCCAGTGAAATGGTCGCGCCATTATGCTGCAGGGCATTGTGAACAAAATCACCCAAATCGGTGAATCTCCGCTCGTTGCAGCAAGCGAGATAGGAATGGTATATAGTTTCAAGATCAGCCACCGGCATTTTTCCCGCTCTCGATCATCCGGCGCATCAGTAGGGATGTCCTTCTTTCAGCCATGCCGCATAGCTTTCCAGCGCCTGCTCGATCGTATAGCTTGGCTCATAGCCTGCGTCCTCGGCCGCGCGGGTGATATCCAATGTGGATCCCGGCCAGTTTTCAGGGCCGGTGCCTTCTTCCATATGGATTTTGAGACCGGGGAAAACCGCGCTCGCGGCATCGGCGAAACGCCCATAGCTCACATCCTGGCCGCAGCCGATATTATAGGCCTTGTGCCGCAGCCGGCCTGAATTGTGGACGAGACGAATTCCCCGCGCACAGTCGGCGATATAGCAGAGGTCCGAGGCATGATCCTCGCGGTAGAAGGGCGGCAGCCCCGGGATGGCGAGCGGGGCCGGCAGCCCTTTCACCGCCGCATGCACAAGCTGCGCCGGCCAGTGCCGCAAGGTGCGATAAAGCGGCCCATATATGCTCGCGAGACGGAGGCTGATAAGATCCATGCCGCTGGCACCGGCAAGATATTGCCCCAGCAGTTCCTCGGCCTTCTTGAATGCCTCGATCGTGTGGCCGGGCTCAAGCCTGACCTTCATCGTCTCCACGAGCGGCCCTTCAAGCCCCATGTAGATGGCGATCGAGCTGGCGATCGAAACACGCCGCGCTCCGACGATACGCGCGGCCTCGATGATATTGAGCAGACCGGCCATATTGATCCGGTATTCCTCGATCGGCGGCACCAGGCCGATCGGCGGCCCGGCGAGGTGAACGATACTCTCGACGCTGTGCCGCCTGCAGACATCGATCACCGCATGCGGGCTGGCGACATCCAGCGCCTCGATCGCCAGACGTCCGCCCAGATGCTGTTCGAGAAAGGGAGCGATGGTCTCCGCTCCGAAGCGCGTCGCCACGATCTTCTCATCATTGTCGAGGAACTCGCGAACAACGTGCGAGCCAATGAAGCCAAGTCCTCCGGTTATCAGGATCGTCATTTGCCGGTCTCCAAACTATTCGATGCCACAGCGCTGGGCGGAAAACGTGTGGAGCCGCTCCAACTCGGCCATCGATCCCTCGATCTCCAGCGCAAGACCGACTCCGGCCAAATAGCGCGCCTTGGGTTCCGGATCCGTGGCGGCGGCGATCACTGCGTCCGTCACCGGGGAGATCGTCCAGCACATCGGCCGCGCTGGCGCGGAGTCCGGATTACGCATGGTGGCAATGACCGTGTCGCCGCGCCTGGCGAACGCCAGCGCAATCCCCTCCCCGAAGCCCGAACTGCAGCCTGTGATCAAATGTACGGGCACAAACGGTCCTTCATAAAAGCAGGCGCGCAAGCCGATCCGCGACAGGGGTATTTCCATCACACATGCTTGTCGATCATTGCCACCGTTGCTAACGGAATACTTGACAATGTCAATTTACTTTGTATCGTTAGATTTTCATTCTGCCCGTGCCGAGCAGCGGTGCCAATTTCGAAAAGGAGAGTTTCGTGGACTTTGGGATCTTTGACCATTGCGAGCGTTCGAGCCGGTCGCCCGCAACGACCTATCGCGAACGCTTCGTCCTTGCAAAACGGGCAGAAGAGGCCGGGTTCTACGCCTATCATCTGGCGGAACATCATGGCACGCCTCTCTCCCTCGTTCCCTCGCCCAATCTTTTCCTGGCGGCGCTGGCGCAGCAGACGAAAACCCTCCGCCTGGGTGCGCTGGTCTACCTGTTGCCGCTTTATGACCCATATCGGCTGGCGCAGGAAATCTGCATGCTCGACCATCTTTCCGATGGCCGGGTGGAACTGGGAATCGGCCGCGGCGCCAATCCCATCGAGCTTGGCTTTTTCGGCCTTAATCCCGGCACTGCCAAGGAACGCTTCGACGAGATGTTTCCGCTGCTGATGCAGGGCCTCACCGAAGGCAAGATGACTCGCCAGGGAGCGCAGGACAGGATCGATGCGCCGCTCGACAGCCGTCCCCTTCAACAGCCCCATCCGCCGATCTGGTATCCCAGCGCTGGCGGCGGGGCATCGCTTGCCTGGGCCGCTCAGCAGGGCTTCCACACCGTTTTGAACGGCCCGCTTGCCGCCTGCGCCGAAGCAGCAAAGATGTTCAAGGAGAACTTCAAGCCCGGCGCCTCCGGAGCAAACCCGAAAATCGGCCTCACCCGCTATGTTTATGTCGCGGATACCGACGAGGAGGCATTGCGCATCGGCGATCGCGCCCTGCGCTATCACCGGGCCAATCTGCTGAAGCTCGCCAATGAGGCGGGCTTTACCATCACCTCGCCGATCGTTCCCCCCGACAATCTTGCCCAGGCGGTGCGCGAGGGATGGGCGGCGGCGGGCAGCCCCGCCACGGTTCGCGAGCAGATCGCGCAAATGGCGGATCAGGTGGATATCAACTATTTCGTTTTCGCGCCGATGATGGCTGATCTTCCGCTCGAATGGGGACTTCGGACGATGGATATCTTCCGCGACGAAATCATCCCCGCTTTCGCCCCTGCGGATGTAGCCGTGGCAATGTCAAACTGAGGTGATTTCGAAGCCGGATGGAGGCGTCCGGCGACCCGGAACTCACGAGGATAAAGACTTTCAGACCCGCTCCGGTTCGATCAAAGCCGGAACGGGTCTCTTTTCATGAGAACTTGCTGATCTGATAGTCGGAGTTCCCAGACACCGCCACTACCGCAATTACTTCCCGCTGACCGGTGCCCTTCTTCAATATTTCCTGCTTGTTCTCAATCTGCGGGTTCGACGAGCTTGCCCGTGATCTGCACGCCTGCGCCGTCGACAGCGTAGGTCTTGTTTATGAAAATAAGCACGGAGGTCATTGCTTCGGCAGCAGCGGAATTGGCCAGTGCGCCGCCATGCACACCGCGCAGCCCTGCCGCATTGGCGAGTTCCACCACGGCCGAGCGCGCCGCCTTGTCATCGCCGAATACGAGCACGTCGCACGCAATGTCTTCGTCCGTGGCGAGCTTGTGGGCAGCGACATTGTGGAAAGCGGAGACCATCGTGACCCCCTCTCCCAGCAGCCGTTGCGCGCGCGCCGCGGCGCTGCCTTCGGAAGGCAATTGTACTCGCATGACCTTGGGAGGAACCAGGGGAACGGTGGTGTCGACCACGATCTTGCCTGCAACATGGGGCGCGATTTCGGCAAGCGTCGCCTCCTGCGCAGCAAAGGGCACGGTCACGATGACGATGTCTCCGGCTCTTGCGGCTTCAGCGTTCGTCTTGCCCTCGATGCCGAAGCCCAGTTCTTCGGCAGCCGTCTTCGCGCTCTCCGCTGAGCGCGACCCAATGACCACTTGATGCCCGGCCTTCGCAAGGCGGCGCGCTATGGCGGCACCCAATTTTCCAGTGCCGCCAACGATGGCAATTGCCTTACGGGTCATCTCATTCTCCTGCTGCGGCCAGTTGCCGGCCGACGGGTTGATATAGGGTTGTGCGCTGCCGCGCATGGCGTCCGGCGTCAGCGGCCAGTTTCGCCATCCGCTCCTTTTCCAAAAGCTCCGGCAGCGGCATGGCGGTCAGCGCCATCGGGTCAGTATCAGCTATCAGCTCCATGGCCTTTTGCGTGCGATTCACGCTATTCTCCTATTATCGTCCGGTCTTTGTGCCGGGACGCTATTGTTGCAACCGCCATTCAGAATTCGGTATTGCCAGCGCCTCAGGACCTCAGCATCGCGATGCGGCGCAAAACACCTTCCAACAGGATCCAACTTCCTGTCCGTCGTATATCTTCCTCGGAAATTATCAACACTGTTTCTGTTCTTCTCTTCCTGTATTCCTGCGAAGAACGGCTACGAAAATGCAGGGATACCGGCTCTGGAAACTTTATCCCGCCGAGGCATCAGCATCGGGCATCGCTACATCCACGCTCCCCCTGGCGGCTGCACGGCTATCGGAGGCCTTGACCAGCCGGGCATAAGTATCGAAAACCTCTGCAAGAGCTGCCCAGGAAACATGTCCGGTCCCTGCAAAGGCAAGCACAGAGAGGAGAGCGATGGCGATATGGACAGCGAGAACATGTTTTCGACGGTTCCCGGTGCCGACGGCAAGCATATCACCTATTGCCGCCTGTGCGAGGCGCAATGCGGCCTCGTTGCTCAGGTGGCGGGCGGCAGGATCACCAAAGTCGGGCCGGATCGCGACCACCCGGTGTCCCATGGCCATTTGTGCGTCAAGGGACCGGGCATGGTTTCGGTCACCTATGATCCAGACCGCGTGCTCACGCCGCTGAAACGCGGTCCTGCCGCCGGAGAGTTCACGCCTGTCAGTTGGGAGGAAGCGCTCAGCGATATCGCCGCCAGGTTGAAGGCAGTGATCGACCGCGACGGCGGCGAGGCGGTGGGCATTTATGTGGGAAATCCCGCCGTCTTCGGCACGCTGCACAATAGCTATGCCCGCACCTTCGGAAGGGCTTTGGGCGGCGCCAAGATATTCAACGCCGTCCATGTCGACACCGGCTCCAAAAATCTGGCGCTGGAGCTGATTTTCGGCAATCCCGCCAATTACACCTTCCCTGATCTTGAAGATTGCGATTTCCTGATCAGCATTGGCGCCAATCCCATGGTTTCGCACATGTCGCTGGTGTCGGAGCCTCGCGCGCTGCACAAGCTGTCCGAAATCCATGCGCGGGGCGGTGTGGTCGTGGTCGACCCCCGCCGGACCGAGACGGCCGAGCGGTTCGAACATGTGGCGATCCGGCCAGCGAGCGACGTCTGGCTGCTCGCCGCGATGCTGAACCATATCTTTGCCGCGGGGTTGGAGGACCGCCACTATCTTGAGGCACGGACCACTGGCTGGGAAGCGCTGCGCGAGGCGGTGCGTCACATCACGCCGGAGCTTGCCGCACAACGCTGCGGTGTCGATCCCGACAGGATCCGCGGCCTGGCGGAGCGCTTCGTCCGGGCGCGCACATCGGCCTGCTATGGCCGCGTGGGGACGAACCGCGGCCCCTTCTCGACACTCACCAATGTGCTTATTGAATCGCTGAACATCGTCGCCGGCCGTTTTGGCGTTTCCGGCGGCTGGATCACCGGCGCCAACCCGATCATCGACCCCGCCGCCCCGGTCTCTGTCCCGAGCTATGGCAGCGCGCGTTCGCGCGTCGGCAACCTTCCGCTGCTCATGGGCCTGACGCCGGGCGGCACCTTGGCGGCGGAGATCACGGCGCCGGGCAAGGGTCAGATCAGGGCCTTGTTCGTCGACAGCGGCAATCCGGTGAATGCCTATCCCGACGGCGCGGCGACAAGCGCGGCGCTGCAAGAGCTCGAACTCCATGTCGCGATCGACCTCTATGTCACCGAAACGTCGCGCTATGCCGACTATATCTTGCCGGCGACCACCTTTTATGAGCGCGACGACCTCACTGAAATGTGGGTGACGAACGCCCCCCGGCCCTGGGTACAATATAGCGCCGCCGTGATCGAACCGCAGGGAGAGGCGCGGCTTGAATATGACATCTATAGCGAAATCCTGGAGCGGTTGGGACTTCCGGGCCTGTTCCCTGCCTTCGCCAAAGAGGACAATTCCCGTCCGCAACTGATGCAGATAGCGGATTCGATGCTTCGAACCGGTCCCTATGGCGACCGCTTCGGCGCCAATCCTGAGGGGCTCACCATAGAGCGCTTGCGCCAGGATTTTCCTCATGGCGCCCGCGTGGCCGAGAGGGTCGATGCGGCCGGAAGCTGGTCGCGCGTGCGGACGCAGGACGGGCGGCTCCGGCTATGGCACCAGATCACCAGCGATGAGATGGACCGCCTCCTCGCCGAGGACGGCAGCGGCGGCGCCGGTACGCTTTCGCTGTTCGGGCGGCGCAAGCTGGGCTCGCTCAATAGCTGGATGCACAATGTCGAACGGCTGGTCCGTTCCGACAAGCCGACCTTGCTGATGCACCCCGACGACGCGCGCGACCGGCAGATCGCCAATGGCCAGACCGTGCGGATCGCCAGCCGGACCGCGAGCCTTGAGGTGGAGGTGGAGATCAGCGACGAAGTCGTGCCGGGCTCGGTGAGCTATCCTCATGGATGGGGACATGATGGAGGCTGGCAGCGCGCCAATGGGCTTCCTGGAGCGAATATCAATCAGCTCGCCTCCGCCCGGCCGGAGGATTGGGAACAGGTCTCGGGAATGGTCCATGTCGATGGCATAACCGTGACCGTCTCCCCCATTCCCCTGCACTCAATGCCGGGCTGATTTGTATATCCGCACCATGAGCGCATAGGTCTGTCCGGGTTGCGCGCTTTATGGAGCATATAGGCGCCGGCATCGCCGGAGCCGCCATGCCCCCCAACGCAAAGAGATGAAGAATGAACCGGAAATTTATCCTTACGACCTCCTGCAAGAACCGGCCCGGCATCGTGGCCGCGATCGCCGGTTCATTGAGCGAGAATGGCGGCGATATTCAGGAGGCCCGCCAGTTTGACGACAGCGAAACCGGAAATTTCTTCATGCGAATGATGTTCGAAATTCCGGCGGCTTCGCTGGACCGGTTCCGGGACCGCATCGGCGCTTGCGCCGAACAATTTCAGATGGACCTGCGGCTGCGCTCGCAAAATGACCGCAAGCGCGTCCTGCTTCTGGCCTCGAAGTTCGATCACTGCCTTGGCGATCTTTTGTACCGTAATCGCATAGGCGAGCTCGACATGGATGTGGTCGGCGTCATCAGCAATCATCCGCGCGAAGCCCTGACCAACGCCCTGATCGGCGACATTCCGTTCTTCCACTTTCCGGTGGACAGGGAAAGCAAGCCGCAGCAGGAAGCGCAGATCAAGGCGGTGGTCGAGCAGACACAGCCCGACCTGGTCGTGCTGGCCCGCTACATGCAGATTTTAAGCGACGGCTTGGCGGCTTTCCTGGCGGGCCGCTGCATCAACATCCATCACAGCTTCCTGCCCGGCTTCAAGGGTGCCAAACCCTATCACCAGGCGCATCAGCGCGGGGTCAAGCTGATTGGCGCGACGGCCCATTTCGTGACGGCTGACCTGGATGAAGGGCCGATCATCGAGCAGGATGTGGAGCGCATCAATCACTATGACCGGCCCGATGATCTCGTCCGCAAGGGCCGCGACATCGAGCGCCGCGTTCTCGCACGCGCCGTCCGCTGGTTCTTGGACGACCGCGTGCTGCTCAACGGCAGCAAGACCGTCGTCTTCGGCGATTGACAGGCGGATGCCTATAGCGGTTTAGCGGTCTTTTTCTATGGCAGAGGACCGTGTCAGGCTGGTCAGCTTATGGTGCCCGTTCTGCGGAGCCGGATTCCTCAGATAGGCAATGAGGGCCGCGCGATCCTCCGGTTTCGCCAAGCCGGTGAAGGGCAGGCACAGCCCCGGAAAGTCGGCCTGTGGAGCCTTCAGCCAGCGATCGAGGCGCTGCTCATCCCAAAGGAACGTCTGGGGGCGCAGGGTGGTATAATGGAAGCCTTCGACGGACGCGGCCTTGCGGCCTACGATTCCCTGGAGATTGGGGCCGGTCGTGGGCCGGGACGCCGCCGAAACGGAATGGCAGGCGACACAGCGGATGAAGTGCTTCTTGCCCGCCTGCGCCGGGACGGGCCGCTCCACCGTCGCGGCAGCCCCGGCGAACAGAGGCAGCGCGGCAAGAAGCGCGATCATGACGAATGCGAAGCGGATCATTTCGCGCTTTCCGCTCTGTTCCCCAAGGAATTGAATCTTTGCAAAGCGGCAGGCCCGCCATCAAGGGAGGGCGTGGCCACTTGACCCCGCCCTCCCCTTATTGGCGTACCGATGCTCAGTAGCGGTCGGCGTTCATCACCTTCGCCCAGGCCGCGACGAAGTCCTTCACGAACAAGTCGCCCGCGTCGGCCGAAGCATAGGCTTCGGACACGGCGCGCAATTCCGAGTTCGATCCGAAGATGAGATCGATCGGCGTTGCGGTCCACTTCACCGTTCCGGTGGCGCGGTCCTTGCCCTCGTAGAGGCCGGGCTTGGTCGATTTCGACCAAGCCGTCCGCATGTCGAGCAGGTTGACGAAGAAGTCGTTGGAAAGCGTGCCGGGGCGCTCGGTGAAGATACCATTTGCAGACTTGGCGCTATTGGCTCCGAGCGCGCGCATGCCGCCCACCAGCACCGTCATTTCCGGCACGGTCAGGTTCAGCATGTCCGCCTTGTCGACCAGTGCTTCGGCCGGGGCCAGCTCCGCGTTGGCCGCATAATAGTTGCGGAAGCCATCGGCCTTGGGCTCAAGATAGGCGAAAGAGGCGGCATCGGTTTGCGCCTGCGCAGCATCGACGCGCCCCGGTGTGAAGGGCACGCTGATCGTGCGCCCGGCCTTGGCCGCTGCCTGCTCGACCGCCGCGTTTCCGGCCAGCACGATGATGTCGGCCAACGAGACCTGCTTGCCGCCCGCCGCGGATTTGTTGAAATCCTTGCGGATGGTCTCAAGCTTGGCCAGCACCCTGGTCAATTCCGCCGGGTCATTGACCGCCCAGTTGCGCTGCGGGTCGAGCCGCAGGCGCGCGCCATTGGCTCCGCCGCGCATATCGGTGCCGCGGAAGGTCGAAGCGGATGCCCAGGCGGTGCGCACCAGTTCGGGAACGGTCAGGCCAGAGGCGAGAATCCTGCCCTTGAGCTGGGTCACATCCTGGCTGTCAATCATTGCATATTTCGCTTCGGGCAGCGGATCCTGCCAGGAGAAGGTCTCCGTCGGCACATCCTTGCCAAGATAGCGCGCCTGCGGGCCGAGGTCGCGGTGCGTGAGCTTGAACCAGGCGCGGGCGAAGGCCTGCGAGAACTGTTCCGGGTCCTTCTGCCAGCGGTCGAGCACCTTGCGGAACGCGGGGTCTTCCTTGAGCGCAATGTCGGTCGTGAACATGATCGGGGCATGGGTCTTGCCTGCGACATGCGCATCGGGGACGATATTGGCGGCTGCCGGGTCGGTCGGGATCCATTGGGTGGCTCCAGCCGGGCTCTTGGTCTTGACCCAGTCGAAGTTCAGCAGATTGTCGACATATTGGGTGGTGAACTGGATGGGGTTCGCCGACCAGGCGCCCTCGAGGCCCGATGTGATCGTGTCCTCCGAGTGGCCCTTGCCGCATTTATTGGCCCAGCCCAGACCCTGCTGTTCGATCCCGGCGGCGCCGGGTTCCTTGTCCAGGCATTCCTCGGGCTTGTGCGCGCCATGGGCCTTGCCGAAGGTGTGGCCGCCCGCGATCAGGGCCAGCGTTTCCTCATCATCCATCGCCATGCTGGCAAAGGCGCGGCGGATGTCGGCCGCAGCCGAAATCGGGTCGTGATTGCCGTTCGGACCCTCTGGATTGACGTAGATCAGGCCCATCTGCGTCGCTGCGAGCGGCCCCTTGATATTGCCCTTCGCATCGCGGCGCTGATCGGCCAGCATCTTGCTTTCAGGACCCCAGAAGACGAGATCGGGCTGCCATGCATCGACGCGGCCGCCCGCGAAACCGAGGGTCGCAAAACCCATATCCTCCAGCGCGACATTGCCGGTGAGCACCATCAGATCGCCCCAGGACAGCTTGCGGCCATATTTTTGCTTGATCGGCCAGACGAGGCGGCGGGCCTTGTCGAGACTGACATTGTCGGGCCAGGAGTTCAGCGGCTCGAAGCGCTGCTCGCCACCGTCAGGACCGCCGCGCCCATCACCCACGCGATAAGTGCCCGAGCCGTGCCAGGCCATGCGGATGAAGAAAGGACCATAATGGCCATAGTCAGCCGGCCACCAGGGCTGCGATGTCGTCAGAGCCTTGCGGATGTCCTCCTTGACTGCGTCAAGATCGAGCGAAGCAAATTCCTTCGCATAGTCATAATCGGCCCCATAGGGATTGGACTGAGCTTCGTTCTGCCGCAATGCCGTGAGGTCAAGCCGCTGGGGCCACCAGTCCTTGTTGGTCATGCCGCCCGGCTTGGCGGGGGTGCTGCTTTCGGCTGCCGCCTGGGCTCCGCTGGCATGGGCCGGTGCGCTCAAGCCCGATAGGCTGGTTCCCAAAAGGGCGGCGATTAACAAGGTTTTCGGCTTGTAGAACATCTCTGCTTTTCCCACTGTTGACGAACGAAGGCTCGTTATTGAGTTATAGAGTGGTCACCGCTTAGCTGGTGGTTGCATGCGTAACGAAACGCAAATTCCTGCTCAGAGATATCGACGAAACCGATTTGGTCCGCGTTTACAACGTCATCCGCCAGAGTGTCATAACCGACAAGATCATGTGCTGGCGGAATTTGGGGATTCACATTGATCATGATTTGTGCTTGATTCCGTCATGTTATGTTTCATCCTGCCCAGCCCCTGAAGTCCGCCAGCAACTGCAACGTCGCGAACCTGCTCCACCAGCTTGCGCAATGTTCGAGCAGACCGCGCTACGCCTTCATGCTGCTCAGCCTGATCGCGCAGGTCGCGCGCCCTGATGGAAGCGCCGGTCCCTGGATCAATCAGGAAGGCGAACTCATCTCGCTTCGTGACTGGTTGTGCGACGCGCTCACGCCGATGGCCCAGCGCGGTCCCAGAAGCACGGCGCTGGCCGAGCGCATCCGCAAGGAATTGAATGAGCGGGGCCTGCTTCCCGAAGACGCCACAGCCAGGCAGCAAGCGGTCGAGGCGGAAATGCAGACACGCGTGCGCACGGCCGGGAAAAGCAATTTGAGCCGTGCCGTCTCCGAACTGGTCAAGGCCGGGCTGTTGCGCCGCCACTATCAGGGCTATGCCGTCGACCATCAGAACCGTGGCGCACAACGCCATGCCGTCTATACGCTGATCGGGGAAGCGCAGCGCCTCGCGCCTGCAGCCATGGCCGGGCCCAATCTCACCGGACAGGGCGAACTTGCGCTCAGGGCATGAGCGGCTGACCGCCCATTTCATTGATGATCTGCAGGAAATGGCGCAAGGTCGGCGAGTCGTCATTTCGTCTCCAGACAAGGCCCGTTTCCAGCATCGGCGCTGTGCCTGCTAGGTCCAGATACTGCACCCCTGCCCGCGACAGATTGCGCAAGGATGCAGGCGCCAGCGCGATCCCCAGACCCGCGGAAACGAGGCTGATGATCGTCTGCATCTGGATCGCCTGCTGAACGATTTCCGCTTGCCCGCCATGACTTGAGAAATAATCGGTCACCAGATCATAAAAGGCGGGCGCCACAGCTCGCGGAAAAATGATCAGCGGCAAGCCCAGCACGGCCTGCGGGGTCAAGCGTCCATCGACGAGTTCCAGGCGCTTTTCACTCACCCAAAGCTCCGGCACCGCCGCCACCAGGGGTTCATGGGTCAGGCGCACATAGCCAAGCTCCGAAGGCAAGGCCGCCGCCGGGGGAATGATGATCCCGGCATTCGCGCGGCGTTCCAGCACCGCCGGGATCTGCACGTCGCTGGTCGCTTCGTTCAACCGCAGCTCGACGCCAGGAAAGCGTGCCGTGAACTGGCTGACGAGCGATGGCAGCACATTGTAATCGGCCGTGCTGACGAACGACAGCGTCAAATGCCCGATCCTTCCGTCGCGCAACTGTGTTGCCGTTTCGGAAAGTGCATCAAGGCCCGCCAGTGCCGGCTGCACATGGGTCAGCCATTGCGCGCCAAAGGCGGTCAGCGCCACGCGCCGTTTCGTCCTGGTGAAAAGCGCTGCGCCAAGTTCGCGCTCCAGCGCCAGAATCGATTGGCTGAGCGGCGGCTGGGTCATATGCAGCCGTTCGGCGGCCCTGCCAAAATGAAGCGTTTCCGCGACTGCCGCGAAATGCCTTAGCTGACGAACATCCATTAAGACTTCCTGTGACTTAATAAGTCATCAATAATATATTTCTTGCAGTAACCCAACTGCTGTAGCCACAACCATCATCACATCAGAAAGAATTCCATGCCCGCCTACCGCTCCAGAACCACCACCCACGGCCGCAACATGGCGGGCGCGCGCGGCCTTTGGCGCGCCACGGGGATGAAGGACGAAGATTTCGGCAAGCCGATCATCGCGGTGGCCAACAGCTTCACCCAGTTCGTGCCGGGCCATGTCCACCTCAAGGATCTGGGCCAGCTCGTCGCGCGCGAAATCGAGGCGGCGGGCGGCGTTGCGAAGGAGTTCAACACCATCGCGGTCGATGACGGCATCGCCATGGGCCATGGCGGAATGCTCTATTCGCTGCCCAGTCGCGACCTCATCGCCGACAGCGTCGAATATATGGTCAACGCCCATTGCGCCGACGCCCTGGTGTGCATCTCCAACTGCGACAAGATCACCCCCGGCATGCTGCTGGCGGCGATGCGGCTCAACATTCCCGTCGTCTTCGTATCCGGCGGGCCGATGGAAGCGGGCAAGGTCGTGGTGAAGGGCGAAAAGCGCGCACTCGATCTCGTCGACGCGATGGTTGTCGCTGCTGACGACAGCTATACCGATGAGGAAGTGGCGGCGGTCGAGCGCTCGGCCTGTCCGACCTGCGGCTCCTGCTCGGGCATGTTCACCGCGAACTCGATGAACTGCCTCACCGAAGCGCTGGGCCTTTCCCTCCCCGGCAATGGTTCGGTTCTGGCGACCCACGCCGACCGCGAACGATTGTTCAGGGAAGCGGGCCGCTTGATCGTCGATCTCGCCCGCCGCTGGTATGAGCAGGACGACGCGACGGCGCTTCCCCGCGGCATCGCCACCTTCGCGGCCTTCGAGAATGCGATGAGCCTCGACATCGCCATGGGCGGCTCGACCAACACGGTGCTCCACCTGCTCGCTGCAGCACGCGAGGGTGAGGTGGATTTCACCATGGCCGACATCGACCGCCTGTCGCGGCGCGTGCCCTGCCTCTGCAAGGTCGCCCCGGCAAAGAACGATGTTCATATGGAGGATGTGCACCGCGCTGGCGGCATCATGGCCATCCTTGGAGAGCTTGACCGCGCCGGGCTGATCGACACCTCGCTGCCCACTGTTCATGCCCCGACCCTGGCCCACGCCCTCGAGCGCTGGGACATCGTCCGCACGACAAGCGCCAGCGTGCATGATTTTTACCGTGCGGCGCCCGGAGGGGTGCCGACGCAGGTGGCCTTCAGCCAATCGGCGCGCTGGGAGGAGCTGGACCTTGACCGCCAGAGCGGCGTCATCCGCTCTGCAGAACACGCCTTCTCGAAGGACGGTGGACTTGCGGTTCTCACGGGCAATCTGGCGCCCGAAGGCTGCATCGTAAAGACGGCGGGCGTGGACGAGTCCATCCTGACTTTCAAGGGAACAGCGCGCGTCTATGAAAGCCAGGACGGGGCGGTCGCCGGAATCCTTGGCAATGAGGTGAAGGCGGGCGACGTTGTTGTCATCCGTTATGAAGGGCCCAAGGGCGGGCCGGGCATGCAGGAAATGCTCTATCCCACCAGCTATCTGAAGTCGAAGGGGCTTGGAAAGGCGTGCGCGCTCATCACTGATGGGCGCTTCTCCGGCGGCACGTCCGGGCTTTCCATCGGCCATGCTTCACCGGAAGCGGCGGAAGGCGGTCTCATCGCGCTCGTCGAAACCGGCGATCCGATCTTCATCGACATCCCCAACCGGGCGATCCGCCTCGACGTCGATGACAGCATCCTTGCCGCGCGCCGTACC